>NZ_JCAIJG010000052.1:0-38409 GCF_059735615.1 Desulfosporosinus sp. Tol-M2 | reverse complement strand
AATCACTTACTCAACATAAGCTGCGCCAACATCGGCCAGCTTGACCATGTTGCCGTTGACGAAGTGCAGGTCGCCGCCTTCCTCGGCGGTCAGCAGATTCATATCCTCCAAGCT
This sequence comes from Desulfosporosinus sp. Tol-M2, assembly GCF_059735615.1. Classification (NCBI taxonomy): domain Bacteria; kingdom Bacillati; phylum Bacillota; class Clostridia; order Eubacteriales; family Desulfitobacteriaceae; genus Desulfosporosinus; species Desulfosporosinus sp. Tol-M2. The sequence continues at coordinate 38,295 of NZ_JCAIJG010000052.1, read as the reverse complement.
GCGCACGTCGTTGACCGACATAAAGCCGTTTTGAATGCCCGTTGAATAACCCTGCATACGGCTTTGATAGTCGCCTCGAAGCAGTCCGTCGAGGTTGAACTTGATAAAGATCGTCGCTTTTTCCGATGGTAAGATGAGCGCCTGCTGCAAAGACTGCTCCCATCTGACCACCCACGGGTCGAGCGTGTATTTGACGAACTCCAAGGATTGCTGCTCGATGTTGGAGAAGCTGCTTTTTTCAAGGTCGCCTACCATATGGGGCGGTACTCTGAAGATGCGTGCGATTTCGTTGATTTGGAACTTCCGCGTTTCAAGGAACTGTGCCTGTTCGGGCGGTATAGACATCTGATGAAACTTGAGTCCTTCCTCCAGAACCGCCACCTTGTGGGCGTTTGTACCTGAAAACTGCGTCTGCCACGACTCACGAAGCCTGTCGGGGTCTTTAACGACGCCGGGATGTTCCAGCACGCCGCCGGGGTTTGCGCCGTTGGCGAAAAACATGGCGCCGTAGTCCTCGGTGGCAATGGCAAGCCCCACGGCATTCTTTGCCATCGCAATCGGAGAATAGCCGATTAAGCCGTCGAAGCCTAAACCGGGGATATGCAGGACGCTCTCACGCCGCAGCTTCACCTGACCCTTGTCGCTTTGGTAGGTATAGGTCAACTCGCCGCTGTTGCTGCGGTCGACCGCCATTCGGTCGGGTAGGAGCGGATAGAGGGCGACAGGAAAACCTCGACCGTCCCTGATGATCTGTGCGTATGCGTTGCCCCACAGCAAAAGATGACTCATTAGCGTTTCTCTGAACACAAACGAAGTCATCTCCCGGTTTGGCTCGTCGTGGAGCAACCGGTAGAGGGGGTGAGACGGCTTTGTGGCTTTGCTTCCGTTTATGGTTCGTTCATAAACATGGAGAGGAAGTCCCGCCACCGATTCGGCAAGAATGCGAACACAGGCATAGACCGCCGAGGTCTGCATCGCCGTCCGCTCATTGACCGCCTTTCCGCTGGTTGTGCCGCCGAATAGAAAACTCCAGCCGCCACCAACACGATTTTTAGGCTTATCCCGTGAACGGAATACATTGAATATATTTTTCAAAAAACCACCTCCAAGGTCTTGACAACTGAAATCGGATGCTTTATTCTTAAGGTAACCGATTTCAGTTGCCTTAAGAAAGGAGAACTACCAATGAAAGCTACGTACCGTGATTTTCTCAACGAGAACCCAAAATGCGGTAAAGACCTCGTAACTAACACGAACGCTCAGGCAGTTTTCGACTTACTGTCTCGTGACCGGAATATTATCGCTATGATTGAAGCATCAGACGCAGGGAAACCTGCAATTTCACCTGTTGTACTCATAATCGAGGTTTTTTGTACCAGACACCCTTCGGAGAGCTTTAACCTCGCGAACGAACAACGTCGGACTGTCGTAGGGTGCATGATTAAGACAATTCTTTCGCGGTTCGGTTATGAACCTGTGCGTCCTGCAACAAGAACCCAAAAAGAATTATCAAGAACCATTGGAGCAAAATACTTCGTGAGCGGAAGTTGCTATACATATGAACCTCTTGCTCCGGCTTCAATGAGAATAGTTCGTACTGTCAGCGTTGAACCCGCAATATTTAGCCTCGTTAGGGAGTTGCAATGCCCCTATTGCAAGTCAACAAACGCTGTTGACCTACAGGATGAATACTCCTCGTTTCCCGAAACGCGTTCTGAAGAAGCACGCCATCTTGAAATTGACTTCTATAGAGACTGCGCTGCGTGTGATGAGCGATTTAGAGTCTCTGGATATATTATTGAGTGTCCACCGGGGGAGATAGAACGCGAGGAGATTAAACTCCTCCCGGTGAAAGGTTAGTCGCAAAAATCAACCATATTATAGGAGGTGAATAATCAATGGCAGAAATTATCAATGGACCTACAATGGCAGCAATTATCAACGGACCCAACGGCAAATATGTTCTTGCCACTATTAATTTTCTGGGTTTTAGCACAATCTTGTTGTGTGCATTTAGTATGCAACACGGCTACTCGCCCTCCATATCCTACAGAAATGCGCAGCTTTTGTTTTCCAAGGTTAATGCCGTTGTCATATAAACAACAACCCCCTATCGTCATAGATACTGCCGTCGATACCGCCACCGAGGGTTGCCCTTGCAAGCCCCATAATCAGAGCGACCACGCCGTCTATTTTTTCGGTTGATTTCTTTTTGTTGGGCTTGATATTGCCCGCCGCATCTTGGTCGACGATGACATTACCCATATTCCAGTCAAGAACGGGGTGCTTGCCGTGGCGAATTTTACCTTCCATCACGAATTGGTAGAAGTCCTTTGAAGTCGGGGACATGGATATGAAGCCCTGCCCAAAGGGGAATACCGTGAATCCATGTTCCGCACCCAGTTCCTCAAGGTCGCGGCGAATCTTCTCCGCACCGTAGCGGTCATAGGCGATTTCCCGAATCTTGAACCGTTCCGACAGCTTGCCGATGAATGCCACAATATAGTCGTAGTCCACAACATTGCCCTCGGTGGTGTTGAACACGCCAGCCTTTTTCCACACGGCGTAAGGGACGTGATCTCGTCTTGTTCGCAGGTCGATAACATCTTCCGGCAGCCAGTAAAAAGGCATCACCGTGTACTTGGTATCGCCTCCAATCGGTGGGAATACCATCACCAGAGCCGTAAGGTCGCCCGTACTGGAAAGGTCGAGACCGCAATAGCAATCCCGACCCTCGTATTCGTCAAAGTCTATGTCCTCGCCGCAGGCGTCCCATTTATCCATAGGCATCCAGCGAATATCGGCGTTGCACCATTCATTTAAGCGAAACTGTCGGAAGTGCATCTCCTCGGCGGGGTTCTGCTTTGCCTGTTCGTAGGCGGCTTGCACCGTTTCAAAGGGAATCGTCACGCCGATGGAGGGGTTGACCCGCCGCCAGACGGCTTCGTCGTTCCAATCATCGTCCTCTTCAATGCCGAATACGGCAGGATAGAAGGAAGGGTCTATCTTAGAGCCATCCAGTACCGCCTTTGCCTTTTGGTGGATTTCGTAGCAGATGCTCGTTTTGTCCCTGCCCGCCGTGGTGATGAGGAAGTAGAGGGGTTGCCGTCTGGCATCGCCTGTGTACTTGGTCATCGTATCGAACAGTTCTCTGGTCTGCTGGGCGAAGAGTTCATCAAAGATAAGCCCTGACACATTGAATCCTTGTTTGGATTTCGTTTCCGAGGACAATACCCTGTAGAAGCTGTTGTTGTGCGGAAATATTATCCGCTTGGTAGATGGCACGAGTTTTGATAGCTTTGCCAAATCACCGCATTGCTCGACCATTGCTTTGGCGGTGTTGAAAACAATACTTGCCTGATTGATGTCAGCGGCGCAGGAGTAGACCTCCGCACCAGCTTCGCCATCAGCGAACAGGAGGTAGAGGGCGATTGCAGCTGCCAGTTCGGACTTGCCGTTCTTCTTGCCGACCTCGACATACGCCGTGCGGAACTGCCGATAGCCGTCTTCGCCGACGATGCCGAAAATGTCACGGACAATCTGTTCCTGCCACGGCATCAGACGGAACGGCTTCCCATACCATTCGCCGGTGGTGTGCTTGAGCATGGATATGAAACTAACAGCAAAGTCCGCCCGCCGCGCTTCGTATCGGCTGGTTGGTAGCATAAGCGGTGTGGGTTTGTATTTGAATTCGGGCATCGCCATCCTCCTTTCGCACAAAATAAAAAGACCTCCGAAGAAGTCCTCAAAATCTATCTGGACGAGAGACAGCCCCTTGCGGGGTGTCCTCGGCTGCATTCGTGGTTAAGCCTTAGTTGTACTTACTGAGGATCATGGCGTAGACCGCCTTGACTTCGTTGCCCGGTTCGATATCCCAGCCCCTGTCATAGTTGCAGAGGTCGCGGGTCTCGCCGACCTTGCGGATGGTCAGTTTGCTGACTTTGCCGCCATCGATACCGAACTGGGAGCCTTCTTCAAAATGCTTGACCCAGTATTTGTATTTGTCGCCCGTCATCGGGCAGGTGATAATACCTTCACTCCACATTTTTATGTCCTCCTTACGGCTTTTCGGTCAGCCAACCATCTTTCAAAATGTAGCGGTGTTCAAATCCGCTCGCATCCTTGGCAATAATCCGCAGTTCGCCGTTTTCAAAGGCGTTGTAAGCCTTTACAAAGGTGTATCCCTCGCCAAGCTGTGCTTTGACCATTTCGCGGTAATCGTTCATCAGTTTACCTCCTTGAAAAAAGTGTTGTGTGCCTTGCGGCATACACATATTCGCTCTAATGCGCTGTAATAGCAAGTCATTTGGGCAATATAAAGCACACAATCTTTCGGGGCTGTACCGCCGCCATATTTGTGTGTTTTATTCCACGCTGTCGAGTTCGCCCGTGAGTATCAGGACGGAGTAGCTTTTGGTGTCCATAAAGATAAAGTCTGCTAACTCATCAAAACCCATCTCAATCGCTATCTCGAATGCCACCTTCGTGTCAAACATATTCGTGCGTCCTGTAGCCGCCACTTTTCGGCATTGCTCTTTAATGACCTCGGCTTTGGTCAGTTTGCGGATGATGTCCTCGCCGTAAACCGCGCCCAAACAGCTGCTGTTGCTCCAGTCCGCGAAAACCGTTCCTGTATCGTCGACGCTTGTGACGACTCCGGTTGTGCCTTCGGGCATATTTGTGAATGGGTCAGCCATCGAGACGATAGCTACTCTTGTACCTATAGGATACATTTTGCGTATCCGCTCGACTTCCTCCCGCGAGGGAAAGTTATTCTTGCTCATCGCTGTTACCTCCGTCTTTGCTTGTTTTGGTCTTCCAGCTCGTGTTGCCCGAAAGCCCGCCGCCGTTAAGCAGTATTTTCCGCGCCGACTTGTACTCGTTGCCGATGAAGCCGAGGGAGAGCAGGAAGCACCTAAATGCGTATCGGCTCGAACCCTCGAGGGGCTTTTCTTTTGCCGTGACACGCTTCTTTTCAAGTGCTGTCTTGCAGAGCAAGCTGACCAGCGTAGCGTAGGCTTCCGTGTGTTCCGCATCAATCGTTCCTCTAAACCAAGGGAACTGGAGTGTGTCTGCAGTCTGCTTAATCGGAAGGGCATCTGTGCCAAGTGCTGCCTTGAGTAGCGGGGCTTTGGCGTTTACCAGTTTGGCAAGGTTGTCGAGTTTCTCAGGAGTGAAGCCCGTGAGCGGCATTTCGATGACAAGTTCATCTGCTTCGGGAACGTCACTTACCTGCATACCGTTCTCGCCTTGGAAGTCCTCTCGGCGGGTACGCCCAAGGCCAAGTTCCTCGCGTCCATCCAGTTGTAAATCCTCGAAGGCAAGCACCTCATCCAGCTGCCTTTGCATAGTTTCGGTAATGGGTGCGTCGGGGTTTGCATACTGTCCGGGGTGGTGCTGGTCAATGTCGAGGCAAGCATCAACCGCACCCTGCCCGCCCAGTCCGCTCTCGTAGGTGTCAGGTTCGTCATAGTGGCGGTTGTCGCCGTCAGCATCGAATCCCGCTTGGTGAAGCGCGTCCTCCAAATCGAGGTTGTCGGGTCCTGTGACCGTGCCGGTCTTGTCAACGTGGTAGCCACCCACCTCGTAGGCGAATGTCGGTGCTCCGAGGTACTTGGTCGGGGCGTTCAGCGCGGTGCTAATCGCTCCGACAAGGCTCTTGCGTTCCTGACCCGTTGCATTGTAGTTGAGTTTCATGGTTAAATCCTCCGTTTTCCTTGATTTTGCGGGGTTTTTCGTCCCCCGCGCATTACATATATCACTCTAAACGCGTTTAATAGCAAGCGTTTACGTGATAATAAATGTACCGAATATCAAGGGAAAACAGCCTCTTATCATTGTGTGTATGACACAATCCCACTGAGTACAAAAACCACGCAGGGTAGAGTGGGTTTCTTATTCACAGACAGTCGCCTCCTTAATCCACAGCACCTCGCGCCGCCACATGCCAAGTTCGGCACGGGCATCCTTTTCAACACGTCGCCAGTCTTTCAGATGCTCGTTGTAAAGCGGGCTGTCATAACCAGACAGCACCACCGACCCACTGTGTGCGGCAAGTTTGTCGAGCAAGCGGGCGTGGTAGCCGTCGTCGCACTCATAGGCATAGATGCTCTTGCTTCTGGTGTCCGCCATATACGGCGGGTCGGCGTATATCAGGCAGTTCGTCGAGTTGTAACGGTCGATGAGCGAAAGAGCATCCGTATTCTCAATCTGAACGCCGAGGAGTCTGTCAGCTACCGCCTGAATCCGTTCCGGCAGCTTGCGCCAGATGTCCGGCTCTTTCGGGCTTTTGCCGGTGGTGCGGTTTCGCCATCCGCTACGCTGACCGGTACGAGTGCCGAAGGCTTGCCAGCAGCGGACGAGGAAAACCCGCGCCCGCTCCACGTCAGCTGGACTATCACATTTGTAGGAATTGTAGTATTCGTCACGTGCCCAAGGCGTGAGTGAAACGGCTTCGCATAGATCTTCAGTGCGCTCGCGGATAACCTTGAAGAGATTCACCACTTCGCCGTCGAGGTCATTTATCGTTTCGGTGTGGCATGGCTCTTTGCCAAAAAACACCGCGCCACTCCCGAAGAACGGTTCAAGGTAGACTTCGTGCGTCGGTAGATTGTCACATATCCATTTCGACAAGACCCACTTGGCACCGGGGTATCTGAGTACGCTCTGTATCATTTTCCCGCAACCTCCTTCACAAGGTCGGCGTATCGGAGCATCTCGCCGTTTCGCTCGCAGGTGATGTCCTCGCCACCGTTTTGCTTGTACTCGGCGTAGCGGCGCAGGATGACGCTTGCGTACTTCTCGTCAAGTTCGAGCATGAAGCAAGTGCGGTCAAGCTGATCGCAGGCAATGAGCGTCGAGCCGGAGCCGCCGAAGGTGTCCAACACGATGGCGTTTGCCTGACTGCTGTTGGCAATCGGGTATGCCAGAAGGTCAAGGGGCTTGCTTGTGGGATGGTCGGCATTCTTCTTAGGCTTATCAAAGTTCCAGATGGTGGTCTGCTTGCGGTCGGAATACCACTTGTGTTTGGAGGTATTCTTAAAGGCGTACAGCACCGGCTCGTGCATTTGCTGGTAATCACCACGACCAAGCACGAGGGCGTTCTTGACCCAGATGCAAGTCGTGGAATAATGAAAACCCGCGTCCACGCAGGCACGGAAGAAATTCACCTTCTCCGAATCCGAGTGGAAGCAGTAAAAAGCCCCGCCATCGGCGAGGTTTTCATAAAGATTCTTAAATGCCGACAGCAAAAAGATGTAGAACTGTTCTGCTTTCATGCTATCGTTCTTGATTTTTAGTCCGCTCACAGATTCAAAGCTGACGTTGTAAGGAGGATCGGTCAGGACAAGATTGGCTTTGCGACCATCCATCAGCTTTTTAACAGTCTCCGATACCGTGGCATCGCCACAAATGAGCCGGTGCCGCCCCAGTGTCCAAACATCCCCTGGCAAAACAAAAGCCGCCTGTTCAAGGGCGGCCGTAAGGTCAAAGTCGTCGTCCGCTACGTCCCCGTCGGAGTCGGCGAAGAGCTTTTCTATCTCGTCGGCGTCAAATCCCGTAATTTCGAGGTCAAAGCCGAGTTCCTTGAGGTCGGCAAATTCCAGAGCCAGCAATTCCTCGTCCCAACCAGCACGCAGAGCCAGACGGTTGTCGGCGAGGATATAGGCTTTCTTTTGCGCCTCGGTCAAATGCTCCACGAACACGCAAGGGATTTCGGTCAGGCCTTCTTCTCGTGCCGCCATGATCCTTCCGTGTCCTGCGATGATATTCAGGTCTTTATCCACAATAACCGGATTGACAAACCCGAATTCACGAAGGGAGGCGCGAAGTTGTAAAATCTGCTCCTTGCTATGCGTCCTCGCATTGCGGGCATACGGCACGAGCCGGTCAATATTTACTTTTTCAAATCGTTCTGTCGATTTCATATTCTAAAACCCCCTGTTCGTGAGCAGTTCGAGAAAAGCGTTCTTTTCTTCGCCCTGAGTGCTGCTGTGCCGATTTATGATTTGCATGATCAGGTTAAAGTCGCCCTGCATCGCCTTGTAGTACTGAGCGCCTGCCGTGACATAAGGCGAGAGCTTCAGTTCCTTGGTCATTCGTCCGATTTTACGGTTCATGGCTTCACATGCGAGGAAGCCCTGCCTGTTCAGCACATAGTCCGTAATTGTCTGTGGCGCGACATAACCGTCGCAACCTCGAGCCGAGATATATTCCTCGATTTCATTTCGCAGCACATCCGCCGCCGGCACTTCCTTTTCGCATTCCTTCATCGCCATAGAGAAGTAGTCCGCCATCACGTTTTTGGAATTTATCTTTTTAGGCTTGGGCTGACTTGCAACATTCGTGTTGGCAGGTTTGCCTTCAAGCTTCTTATCGATTGGGTTCTTCCGAGGGCGACCTGCCCCCGGACGATAGCCTCCGCTGGGCATGAGCGTCACCTCGCTTTTGATTTTTGATTTTGATTTCCGTTTTGATTTTTTGATTTTTGATTTATGAAAAATTCATACGAAAGGCCGAGCGCGCTGCCCTGCCTGAAAGCGGTAGAGGCACTGACCGCCCCTCCGTCTGACACTAAAAGTAGTCGCCTTGCCCGGCGTGGAGTCTGCTGTGGCACTCTGAACAGAGGGCTTGTAGGTTTGCCCAGTCGTTCGTGCCGCCGTCCGTCAGCTTACGCTTGTGGTGTACAAGTTCGGCGGGCGTGAGCATTCCATCGGCCTTGCATATCTCACACAAGGGATTCGCCGACAGGAACGCCGTGCGTATCCTGTTCCACGACCGTCCGTAGCGCTTGTTGCTCTCGGGGTCGCGGTCAAAATGGTTGTAGCGTTTGGCTTCCTGTTTTGCGTGTTCCTTGCAGTACCTACCCGTGGTCAGTTTGGCGCAGCCGGGATGGGCGCAGGGTTTCTTTGCTTTGTATGGCATCGTCGTAGCCTCCAAAAGAAAAGCCCTCACGGATTCGGTACCGTGAAGGCTCTCGTTTATTTTCTGCCATTATAACTATAACAGAAGACAAGGGTGGCATTCTATGACATTTAGTGACATGACCGTCTGATGACATCTACCTCATTGAGTGCCCTGCTGTGTAAGCGGTGGACGTGCCGCAAATCGTAGTAGAGTTCCACGGCAATTTGTTCCCATGTTTTGAAACAAAGATAGCGCAGTTCCAGAAGTGTTTGAAGTTCAGGGTGTTCCACACACTTAATGATGGTCACGACCTCATGCTTCAGATCGAGGAGGGCTTGCAGGTCAGCTTTTATTTCCGATTCCAAATCAATCATCTTGCAGATGACATCTTCCATTCGGTGGAAATTCCGCGTCCCACTCGGTGGCACATCGGAGAAGGTTGCGCTTGCTTTTTCAGCAAGGTCTCGCAGGGACTGCACCTGCTCAATTTTACTGTTGATGCGTTGATCTATTCGGTAGGCTTGCGATAAGTAGTCTTTAGCGGATATATTTGAAACCGTCATTGGGATTTACCTCCATACGTTCGAGAATTACACTGACCTCCTCGACGCTTGTAACTTTGAAGGCTTCGCCCTTTGCCGCTTTAATCTTCGATATCATTGATTCTTGTAACTTAGTCAGCTTGCCCGTTTCTGTTTTCACCTCAAACGCTACAAAACGTCCTTGGAAGCAACAGATAATATCGGGAATGCCGGCCGTCCCGTACATTCCGCCATGCGTCTTCCACGCAAAGCAGTCGGGGACGGTCTTTAAGAACCGCATTATCGCGGTAACGATGTCTTTTTCGAGCATTATGAACCTCTCTTTTGACGGCTTGACGGATTTGACGAGTACATATATTTATCTTTTATATATACCGATTTTCACAACATCTACTTAAACTTGCCTATGTGGAATTGCTTAATGTGAAGAAAATCAGAAAGCCGTCAATTCCGTAATTCCGTCAAACATCATTGTCCAGACGGATGCCTTTCCACGTCCTGCGCTTGCCGACTTTATCCACACTGCGGCGCAGGTCGGGGTGCGCCATTTCTATGTCTTTGTTAAATGTCTTCTGCGATACCGGTGACAAACCGGCGTTGCGGCAGTATTCGCGGTACTTCTCAAAAATTTCGCTACGCTCGACTTCCGCATCAGGGGCAAGTTTACAGTAATCTTCAACAAACGAGAGGACGCTGTTACTGTCGACACGGTACCTCTGAAGTTCCGCCTTTGTGTTTGGCGTTTCACTGAACCTGAAATCTTGGGCGATGAGTCTCTTCAAACCCTCGACTGCAAACATAAAAATTCCATCCGATTCAGCAGCAAACTTGTCGAGCAGACCGGGGTCGCGCCGTTCTTGCGGCACGGGCTTTGCAAAGCGGATGATGATGAGCCGGCGATAAAAACCCTCGGACTTGTCGCCGTAGTTTCGTGGTATCATGTTGCAGGAGAACAGGAGTCTTGCGTAAGGCTGAAAGCTGAACGGATCTTTGTTCTTGCGCTCGGCGGTCAGGAAGTCCTCGCCGACTAACGCCTTGAAGATGCCGTTGTCATCGATGTTCTTTGTGGGCAGGTCGGCAAAGATATTCGCCAGTTTGCCAAACAACTCAGCCGTCTTGAAACGCTCATTCAGCGACTGCCACGGGATGTTGCTCACGTTCTCCTGACCCAGAAGCAGTTCATTTAAAGTCAGGAGAAGTTTGGACTTGCCCGCGCCGGGTTCACCGACGATGACGAATGACTTCTGTGCCTTGTTTACGGGTATGAGGAAGTAGCCCATCATCTCTTGCACAAGCGGGATATCACCCTCGTCCAACGCCTCGGAGAGAAATTGCTTAAAGCGCGGGCATTCGGCGTTCGGGGTATAATTGACGTTGAGTTGCACCGTCGAGTAAAAGTCCGGCGTGTGAGGCAGGAATTCCTCGGTCAGCACATTGTAAAGGCCGTTTCGGACATTGATGATGTAGGGATTAGCATTCAGTTCCCTTAGATGCTTTATAATCAGCATTCGCCACTGACCATCTGCATCGGTGATATTTGAGAGGGTCGTATATCTCGCAATCAGATGCTTTCGAGTTGCAGCTTTCGCGGCAAGGTCAGAAATAGCCGAGTACACACCTTTGTTGTAGGCGTAATACTGCTCGGCGGAATAGAAGATTTTTTCTTCTTTCGCCATATGCTCCGCCAACACGCCGGGCAGGAAGCGTATGCCGCCTTTTTCGGTAAATTCGTACCAATCAGGCAAGTCTGCACCCTCAGTTTCTCGCTTGGTCTCCTTGTTATCGCGGTACGCCCTAAAGAGTTCTTTTTGCAGGGTAATAAGAGGGCGGATGATGCCCGCTTTGAAGTTGAAACACTCCCGCAGTTCTGTTTCAACAAATGCCGCCGCAAGTGCAGAGTCCACATTGTAAAGATACTCCTTAACGAAGTCACGGGCAGTCTCCATATCATCGGCGGCGTTGCCCTTGACATCTACCTTTGCGAGGAAGATTCGAAGCGTGTCGGCATCCGGTGGCAGATAACACAGAGCAGCGGGTGCTTTGCAGCCACACTCGGAAAGTCGTGGGCACTTAAACCCACACTCTGCAATCTTGGTGCAAGTCATCGGTTTTGTGCCGGAGTCAAGGAAGTGACGGATTTTATCCTCGGTCTCGACACGGCTGTATTTCGGGTACGCCCTTGAAAGGGTATGAATAACCCTGTTGCCACCATCAAAAACGGCAAGGTTCGTAATCATTGCGTACCAGAGGTTTTCGGGCAGTGCTGCGGCGTTTTCTTTGCAATTCTTGATGAAATCGCACCGTGAACCGACAAGTGTCAGCCCTTTTCGTGTGGCTTTCGGAGCGGGAGCAGCAACCGAGGATTCCTCGACAGATATTTTCGGCAGAACGGCATCCAACTGCGCCTTTGAGTACCGCAGTTCCGGTGCGAACTTGATGCACTCCACCATGACGGGGTTGCCCTTGCAATGATTGAAACCTGGCAAACGCAGAACACGGCTCTCATTGACGCAGGAGGTGTCACCGTCAAACTGCGTGATAAGGCGACGTTGGTAGGCACGAAACTCCGGCACGGACACATCGGTCGTGAGCCAGTATGCATGGACGGATTTCGCGGTCTTTACCATCAGGGATGGCGGGAGAGGAAAATTCTCCAGTTTTGCGATCTGTTCGTCAATTGAAAGGTTATCGTTCTCGACAAACACGGCATTGATGCGGGATATTTCCTCGTCGGTATTCCCACCAAAGTTAACCACAAAGAAGATACCCCGTCCTTGGACATTATGGTTTTGGAGCGTTTCTGTAAGCGCGGAGATTTTTCCGAATTCACGCTCAAGTTTTAATCCCTTGAATGTGCTGCCTTTCTTGTCGTCGAAGACACGCAGATGTACAGTTTCACCGCTTTCAAAGAACGGGCTTAGGAATTGCTCGTATGTTATTTTCACTGCGTACCCTCCTCGCAGTCGGATTTGTAGAACTTAATGGGAATACCCCTGCGTCTGGCGCGTTCGAGTTCTGCCGCCATGCCCGCCGAAATCCTGCTGCCAAACGACCAAACTGCCTCGCAGCGATCGAGCAGAATCATCCCGAAGCGAAGTCCCAACTTGCGGTCTTCGGGGTTGTCGTCGTCCAAGAACTGTGGAAACAACAAGTGCGGTGCGATAGGTATTACACCTTGTCGGACAGCAAAGACACAATAACGGCGGGCATCTTGAATGTTGCTGTCAATATCACCCGCGAAGGGCGAGCAGATATAAACAAGCGGGCGATAGGGATTATTTTTGAGGTGCTCCTCCTTCTGAATTTGCTTTAAAGCCTCATAGACTGTTGGGTCGCTGTAACCTTCACTATTTTTATGCGGATTAGTCGAATTCACGGGACACCTCCGATTCATATTTGAGCTTGGTAGCAAGACCTCCGCGGATATGACGCACCGATTTGTTGTAGTCCAGCACCTCTTTTACTTGGAGAAATAGCGTGTGGTTATGTTTTTTCAGAACGCTGGTGACATCTTTAAAAATTGTTGATTTACTGTATCCAAACACTGGCGCCGCTTCACGCACGGTTGCTTTGTTTTCTATGATGTACTGTGCCACCGCGACACATCTGTCGTCGGCAGCGATATTGTAATGTTGATGGGTCATAACACTTTTACCTCCAGTTCTTTCATTTCGCCGAACTTTGCTCCTGCAGAAGCATCTGCGACAACGGGAATGTCGAATTCAGTAAACGGTTGTGCTTCCATACATTGCTTAATAAACGCCGTCGCTTCGTCGACCTTGCTTTCCGGCAGTTCAAACACCAACTCGTCGTGAATTTGTAGCAGCGGCAGCAACCATGGGCGTTCAGGTAACCCTTTCAAAATACGCCCCAGGGCCAGCTTCAAAATATCCGCCGCTGTCCCCTGAATTGGCGTGTTAAGGGCGCACCGCTCCGCAAAAGACTGCTTACCCCAATCCTGCGATGTAATGTCGGGTAAATACCGGCGGCGACCGAGTGAGGTTTCCGTGTATCTTGCAGACTTTGCCTCGAGTTTTGTCGTTTCTTGCCATGCATTCAACTTCGGGTATCCTGCTTTTAGGTTAGATATAATTTGTTCGCAGTCTTCCAGAGACTTTCCCACACCTGCCTTGAACTTGAGTGTCCGTTGAAGCCCTCTCGGAAACAGTCCGTAGAATGTACCGAAGTTGACGTTCTTTGCGATAGTACGATGCTCTTTATCGTGCTTACCCGCACCGAAGATGACGGTGGCGGTTTGGTCATGGATGTCACCGCCGATGCGGTATGTATCCATCATTTTTTCGTCACGGCAGTAGAACGCTCCAACACGCAGTTCTATTTGAGAGAAGTCAAGCGACAACAGAACTTTACCCTCCGGCGCAATGAAGAAGTTTCGCACCCCGACGTCATCCGCTCCCGCTCTGGGCATATTTTGGAGATTTGGCCTGCGGGCTGCGAAGCGACCGGTTTCTGTGGCGAGAGGCATCAGGTCGGCGTGGATGCGTCCAGTAGCGGGGTTTATGTGTTTTCCATACCCGTCAATGTAAGTGGACTGAATCTTTCCCCAACGGCGGTATTCCTGTACATATTTGAACAGAGGCACAAGGTCGGGGCGGTTCTGTCCGCACCACTCGGCAAGAAGCACCAGCGTCTCGTCGTCCGCTGCCTCCTGATATTTGGCGGTGGTTTTTAAGACCGGCAGACCCAAATCCTCAAACAAGTATTTTTTGAATGCTGCAGTGCTGGCATTCTCGCCGATGTTCACATCGCCGATAATAAAAGCAATCTCATCACGGACACGCTGGCGTTCCGCTTCGCATCGTTCGCCCTGCGTCCTCATCTGCTCCGCATCCGCAAGCAAGCCGTTGTATTTCATAAGCCCACAGTAGACAGCGGTCGGTGATTCCATCCGCTCGGTGATAATGCGATGGTTCGGAAGCCATTTGTCAAACCAACCATTGAGCAGATGATAAAGCCGCAACGTATAGTCGGCATCGGAGCAGGCGTAATCAACGGCCTTTACATCGGCGGGGTTGAGTTCGTCAAAGTGCTGTCCTACCGTAACAGCAGAGAATGTCGGCATCTCAGCATCGAAGAGTTCTGCCGCAAGCGTCTTCAAACCACTGTCGGCAAGAGAGCGGAACTCGTGCCTGCCTTTGAGCGTAAGCTGTGCCGCGGAGATGGTGTCGTAAACCGGTTCTTGTATCACAATCCCCCCGGCATATAGGAATGCACTTTCAAATGCGAGGTTGTGCGCCACTTTGATAATGTCGCGATTTCCGAACAGGTTCGCAGCGAGCCAGTCCCAAATCTCCGAAAGCGGAGCGGCGTTTTTGCCGACCTTATGGGCAATCGGGACATAGATAGCGTCGCCCTCGGATTTGGAAAAGCTGATACCGACAATATGCGCCCTGTGCGGGTCGAGTGCCGCTTTGTCGTCATTGCGGTACTGCTCGTTCGGTGCGGTTTCAAAGTCAAAAGCTACGATTCGGGCTTGGGAGAGGTACTTGCGTACCCCTCCCGCCGTCAAGACGGTTTTATACATTGGCGTTCCTCCCAAGAGGCTCGATGACCTCGCCTGTTTCCGCATCAACTGAAAAATCAACAGTCGAAGCACCCTCTGCGTCAAATGCCACTCTGCGGCTATACGCTTTAACCTGTTCCGTCAGAGCATCAATCAGCTTTTGCTCCTGTGGCGTGAGAATGCGGTCGATGATGAACTGCGCCTGCGAGTAGACCACTCCGCCTTGATTGGTCGCCTTTTTGAGCGAAAAGCGAGTGACCACGCTGTTGGACTTTTTACCCTTTGATAGCAAACGTTTGATGTATTTGGTGAACTCCTTTAAACTACCTGTCGGAAGTGAAAGCAGGAGCGGGAAAACCTCGCCTTCGCGGAGGACATAAATGCGTCTACGGTTCTTGCAGGCTTTACCTTTGCCTTCATCGGCGGTGCCGTATTGGTTCAAAGGGCATTTCTTGCATTCACCGCTGGGGTCGCCCTCTCCATAGACGCCGTCAAAGCTACCGCAGTCGGGCGGGTTGCTGCCGCCTGTGTACTTGGTCTTGTAGAAAGCGTTGAGGGTGTGGTGATGGAGGATAACTGCCGAAAATTCCTTGACGGTATCCGTGTCGTCGTTCTCGCCGGGTACTTCAAATACGGTGCTTCCCGCCGAGGGAATCTTGATTCTCTCGAAGGAAAGGTCAAGCCCCTCCAGTTCGTCAGCCATCATGCCTCCGAAGTCGGTGTTGGCAAGGGTTAGGAATCCTGTGTTCTGCGCCTTAGCCAGCGCGGTTACTTTGTTATTAGCCATTGTGATAATCTCCTTTATATTCAGCGTTTTGTTGATTTGCGGACGGACACAGTCGTCTTATCAAAGACATTGATTAGCCCTTCGAGCCAGTTTGGTAGCGCGTCGCCGTTGCCCTCAATCTGCTCCTTGACAAAGGATGAGAGGGAGTTGGCATTGACGGTCTCGTAAACAAGGTCTCCGAAGCCGTTGTCTTTCAGGGCAGAGAAGAGTTCATCTTTGACCCCTGCCGCCGCAGATGCGCGGGTCTTGGTGGTCAGGCAGAACATCGTGCCGGCGCGGGTGAAGTTTTGGGTCTCGGTCTCCGCCATTAGTTCCGAAAGCCGATAATCGATTTCGTCGATTCTGTCGTTCACTTCCTTGACCCGTGACTCCAAATCGCGTTTAAGGTCTCGCAAGGATTTCAGTTCGTCTGCGAGTTCGAACATCTTATCTTGGTTCATGATGCGTATTCCTTCCTTATTGGTAGGGGTTGCGTCCGCTGCGGTAATCGTCTACAAGCATTCGGGCGAGGTCTGCCTTGCTCTGCAGGGCTTTCAGCACCTTTTCGTCAACCGTGCCTTTGGCGGCAAGATAGATGTAAGTACAGTTCTTACGCTGACCGACGCGGTGGATTCGGGCCTTTGCCTGCTCAAAGTTCGCCATGTTGTAATCCAGCGAGTAGAAAACCATTGTGCTGGCGGCCGTGAGCGTGATTCCAAGTCCTGCCGTCGCAATCTGACCGACGAAAACCTGAACATCGGGGTCATTCTGGAATCGGGCAACCTGCTCTTCACGGTCTTTTACGCCGCCCATAATGCAGGAGTAACCGATTCCGAGTTTGCCGAGTATGGCGCAGATGGCTTTTATCTCAGGTATGAACCTTGCGATAACCACCAGTTTCTTGCCTTCCTGCTGTGCTGTGTCAATGATGTCAGACAGGGCGTTCAACTTTGCACGGCTGATGTTCTGCGGTGTGCCGCCGTCATCGTCCCCGATGAACCCGCCCGTAAGCTGCGATAGCCGGAGCAGACGGGTGAGAATATTGGTGGCGGTGATTTCTTTGTCGCCAAGTTCCGCGTAGCTTTCCTTGACGAGGTCTCGATAGACCTTTGCTGCCGAGGATTCCAGTTCCACGGAGCGAATAACATCAATCGTTTCCGGTAGGTCGAGGCACTCGGATTTGGTGGCACGGAATGCGATACTGTGCAGTTTCGCCGTCAGTTCTGGTTCCATTGACCGCTTAAGCATAGGCGTGTGATTGCCGTACCCGACCATATCGAAGTAGCGGTTCCTGAACGAGTAAAAGCTGTTCCCGAAGATGGTGGGATTCAGGTACTTGTATTGGCTGAATACATCGATGGCTTTGTTCGTGATAATCGTCCCTGTCAGTAACAACCGGTACTTGGCTCCCATTCCGAGCCGGTGCATCGCTTTGGATGCCGAAATGTTATGGGTCTTAATCTTGTGCCCCTCGTCAGCGATGATTAGGTCGGGTTTCCATGCGGCGATTTCCTTTTCGAGTCGCCATGCGGATTCATAGTTCACGACTGCAACTTGAAGTCCCGCCCCATTCAGGCCACCCAGCGTTTCCGATTTCTTTGAACCGGTGCCGCTTAGGACGGCGAGATTGTAGTCAAAGTCAGCGAACTTCTCAAATTCCTCCTGCCAGACCCCAAGGATGGACAACGGGGCTACGACAAGCACTCTGCGGACTCTACCGTCCAGATACAACCGCCCAGTTATGGCGACGGAAGTTATTGTTTTGCCTGTCCCCATTTCCATAAGCAGTGCATACCCTCGGCTTCGGTCGTTGTTGAATGACTCCAATGCTGACAGATACGCCCTGCGTTGGTGTTCAAACGGCTTTGCTCGAATTGGCATTGTTACAATGTTCATAGGCTTTTAGCCTCCCTTGCGTACTTTTCTCGTGTTGCCGGAGCACCGAACGCGGCGAGCATTTCCGTCAGCACCTTTCGTTGAGAAGACTCGTCAGTCTTGTCCAACAGGGAGATAATTACGGATTCCTGCTCACGACTGAATATGTTTCTGTGGGGATGGTACCAATCTGCCACTTTCACACAACCGCCGTTGCCGCGCACGGTATCAAGGGGGTAATCGACCGTGAGGATGGTGATGTCGGTGCGTATGGTTCGGGCTGTTACGCCGAGTTCACGGGCAAGACGCGTCATTGTTTCACGCCTTCTTGCCACGAGAATCCGCATAATTTCGGTTCTGCGCTCGATTGCTGTCACGGTCGATTCGCCTCCTTTCCTTCCGGCTCGTCCTTATCGTAGAGGTCAAATAGGAAGGGTAATTTCCTATTTGAGAAACTTCTTATCAGAAATTTTCACGGAGCGCACACTCGCTCTGTTTGTCGATTTACGCCAAGTCGTGATTTTTTGAGCCTTGCAAAGGCGATACGACACGAACTGAAGCTGAAATTACAGATTGTTGTTGATTTTTGAATAATTGTGTGTTACAATATATGGTGTATTTTTATATCTATTTGGAGAAGCCTGACGAACCCCGTCAGAATCCTCCGAAAGACCGCTAATCAAAAATCCTCTCCCCGTGTCCTACGAGAAGAGGATACAAAAAAACGAATAACAAAGAGTTCCAGCGGAATTCCTATAAAATTCACACTAAATTCCAAGAGGGGGTGAACGCGTGTCCACGGAAAGCCTGTGTTTGCGGACGTTTGCGGAAGCGGTCAGAAACCGCATGAACAAGAAGTCCGTCATAAAATTCCTTGACCCAGAGACTAAATTTTCAGTTTTGGGCGATGAAGAACGGGACGCTACCGGCGTTTTCGTGTTTTACTCGCTCCTCTTGGATTCGCTTTCTTACGCTGCAAAGGTGGACAGCGTGGTTGGCGTCCCCGATATCTCAAAAACGCAGACTACTTACCTTAAAAGCGGGCAGTCTCCCGTTCCCGACAAGTTCATCGAGATAGCGCAGAGACCATCCGCTGTCGCTGATGTGTCATCCTGTTTTGCCATTAACCTTGTCCCAAACATCCCGAGGGGTGATCTGAGCATCGTACTTGATGCGGTACTTGCTATCACTCAAAACGACGATTCCATTGGCAAGACCAAGCAGAAGGCGTTAAGGGTAGCTCGCAAAGAAAAAGCCCCTGCCGATTTTTTGGCAGAGGCATTTATACTTGCAGTCCGTGTTGGCAAGAACAAGATAGAATTTTCGATGGAAGCGACTGACGAGATTGCACCGCTGATAAAAAACATAGACGACATTCAGTCAAAACTGAATACCCTTCCGAAGGTTGAACCGCTCACCCCGCCTGAAACGCCTGCTGACCATGAACGCCGGTACATATCCGCACTGTACGATGCTTATGACGATGCGACTAAAGACGGGACATTGCCAAGTGACGATATCTCACAGCACCCGAAATATGATAAAGACCTTAAGCAGCGCAGGATAGAATATTTCGCCGCAGAAGCGGTACGGCGCGGCACAAGGGAGAATTTCCGCAACAACGACCCGGACAACCTATTCACGGCTCTGATGACCGAAACTTTGAACAGCGTTTCCGATGTCCACGCAATGGACTATACGCACGGCTTTGAGCGGTTGCTGTTTGTGATGCGACACGCTACTACCCTGCGGCTTGAGAACTGCATACTCGGGCGCATTCCCGAATGGGTCGGCGCAAGCCAGAAAAAGGGCGTATGCCATATGCTCGTGAATGATGGGCAAATCAAAGGTTGGGTGGATGATGAATAATGTTTTCAATACATCCTTTGAGGTTTCGCTCCGTATCTTGTTTACGCTTGAGGTTGCCGGCGGTAAAATGTCAGCGGATTTGATTGCGGTCTCCGACTTCATTACCATCTACGGTCGGGACTTCGGAATCTCCTGCGAAAACCTTCACGGCGACAACAGCTATCGGTTCGGGGAGTTCGGCATCCGGCGGGAACTGGTTAAGGAAGCGGTCAAGTCGCTGGTGCTGGATGCCTTGATAAATGCCGAAAGCACCAAGGACGGATTTGTTTACTCTATTCACCAACGCGGCATGGATTACGCCGCAAAGTTTGAAAACGATTATGCGCAGCGGTATCGCGAATTGTCCGCCAAGGTAAAAGATTATCTGACCGGGCTTTCGGAAAGAGAGTCGTTGCGGAGGATAAATGAGCGTTCGATAGCGTCGTTGCAACGGAGGGACTTGAATGGCTGACTTCTACTTTAAGAAACTGACCATAACCGGCGCAGGGAAAGAGCCGTCGTTTGTTGAGTTCCAAGAAGGGCTTAACATCGTGTTCGGACCCTCCGATACAGGCAAGAGCTATATCATCGAGTGCATCGACTATCTTTTTGGCGCAGATAAGATTCGCTTTGACCAGACGACCGGCTACGACACCTTCAAACTTCTTGTTGGTTCAGGTAAAGGTGATGTGACGATTGAGCGGAAGTACGGCAAACCGAATCTCACCGTGAGCAGCAGGCACTCCGACATCGACTCCGGCGAATATACTGCCAGTTGGCGCAAAGGGAGCAAGAAAGACGACATCAGCGATGTGTGGTTACGACTTATGGGCATTGCTGAGAACCATATGATTATAAAGAACAGCAGACGGGACAAGATTCGCCTGACGCTTCGGTTGTTCTCGCATATGTTTCTAATTAAGGAAACATCGATTTTGCAAGAAGGCTCTATCATCACCCCTGTTCAAAAGACCGTGGAACCCGCAGCATTCTCCTCGCTCTACTTCCTTATCACGGGAGAAGACTTTGCTGATTCCACAGCAAAAGAGGAAAAGAAAATCCGTGAGGCAAAGAAGAAGGCAGTCATAGCATATATGAACGCGCAGTTATCCGAATATGCCGAAAAGAAAGCTAAGCTCGCCGAACTGCCCGCCGGTGACGAAGAATTCCTTCAAGCAGAAATTGAACGGATGATTGAGGAATTAGAAGACACGGAGCGGCAGATAGCAAGTGCCATGAATCGGAGCAAATCCCTGATGGCTGAAATGTATGCCCTAAGCGGCGAATTGTCGGAAAGCAACACTCTCCGCGCAAGTTATCAGGAGCTTCGGACGCAGTATTATGGCGACATTCAGCGTCTTGGTAATATCGTAGACGGCGAATGTCACCGGCACGACCTTGAAGGTAACGCTACCTGCCCGTTCTGCGAAGGAAAGATTGATCCGCACAAGGAAGAGTCGTATACTGAAGCCTCGCAAGCCGAATTAACGAAAATCCGGCTTCTTCTGGAAGATTTGCAACTCGCCGATAACGACCTCGCGGCAAAGCAAGACGGTATCAATCAGCGAATTGCGGAATTGTCCGCCGAACGCTTAGGGGTTGAAGACCTTCTCAACTCACAGTTGAAACCGAAGGTTGCAATTATAAAACAGGCATTGGTCGGATACCGCTACGCCATAGAAATTCGCAAGGAAACTTCTGTCATCGGGGATATGGAGGGCAGCATACAGCAAGCTTTATTCAAAGCGATGACCGAGGAAGAACCGATTGACAGCGACTTCAAAATCAAGAGCCATTACGACGCGACCTTTTTCAAGTGGCTAAATGACAGACTGGACACGCTTTTGAGAGCGGTAAAATATGAGAAGTATAGTTCTGTCCATGTCGATACGAGCAACTTCGATATGGTCGTGAATGGTCAGGACAAGATGATTCACGGCAAAGGTTATCGAGCATTCCAGAACACGATTATGGCTCTTGCCCTTGCCGAATTCCTTTCCCAAAAAGGCACCTATGCGCCCTCAATGCTGATAATCGACTCGCCGATTCAGTCGTTAGAGGAAGGCGTGGACGACAGGACGCCCGACACGATGAAGATTGGATTGTTCCAGTATCTTTTGGAAAGTTCGGCACTCAGGCAGGTAATTATCATCGAGAATAAAATACCGCCGACGCTGGATTACTCCACAGCAAAATTGATTGAGTTCACCAAAGGCAAAAAGCCCGGTCGATACGGGTTGCTGAACGGCGTGCAATCTTAAAAAGACGGAGGCAAAGATAAATGAGAAAAGATAATATCGACAATCTCGAAGAATGGAAGCCAATGGCTGCGATTGAGAAGTATCTCAGCGTGAGCCGTGAAACCGTCCTGCAGTATATCAACAAGAAGGATATGCCAGCGCACAAACTCGGACGGCAGTGGCGGTTTAAGATTTCCGAGATAGACGAATGGCTGAGGTCAGGCGCGGCGGCTGAAAAAGAAGATACTGACCCAAAAGAACTAAACGGGGGACTTCGTGATGGAGATTGAAATCGGCAAATTTACTCTCGAATCGCTAACAACTGGTATGTACAGCGAGCCAGAGTCGTGCTATCGAGAGTATATTCAGAATGCGGTCGATTCACTTGATACTGCGCTTGCAGAAGGTTTAATGCAGGCGGAGGACTTCCGTATTGAGATTATCGTTGATGGCTCAAGGCAGGAAATCAGTATCCGAGACAATGGGACAGGCATTAAGAAAGATTTAGTTCGGAAGACACTGCTCGATATCGGCAATTCAACCAAGCTACATACAACTAATCGCGGTTTCCGCGGTATCGGTCGTCTTGGCGGTCTTTCGTATTGCAAAAAACTCAGTTTCTGTACCACGGTGTTAGGCGAAAACGAAAAGACGCTCATTTCTTTTGATTGTGAGGAGCTGAAAGCCCTTTTAGTACCGGGGCAAAGCACGGAACACAATCTTCAGAGTGTTATTGAAGCCGTCACCGATGTTAAGGTTTTGCAGGAACAATCCTCGGCGCACTACTTCATCGTTAAGATGGAGGGAGTCGATGACATTTCCTCGCTCTTGGATTTGGAAACGGTTAGAGATTATATCTCGCAGGTTGCCCCTATACCTTTCAGAGATAGGTTCTACTGGGGTCGAGAAATAAAAAAAGAGTTAGCGGAGAACGGAATAACCATTGCGGAATACCCCGTGTTCATCGGCGACTCCTTTGAGTCGCTTTCGCAAGTTTACAAGCCCTATAAGGCGACCTATGAGGCGAACTCCCGTGCGGGTGTATCGAAAGATGAAATCCTCAGCCTTTCCTTCTTTCGCATAAACGATGGCAGCCAGCAGATGATGGCTTACGGTTGGTACGCCAATACAGATTTTTCAGGAACGCTGGTAGACGAGCGTATTTCCGGGGTCAGGGTACGTCAAGGCAATATTCTCATCGGTGACGAGCGCACCCTCGCCCCTTATTACAAAGAAAGCAGGTTCAACGGCTGGGCGGTTGGCGAGGTTTATGTTGTTTCCCCTAACCTGATTCCTAACGCCCGACGCGACGATTTTGAGAAGAACACCTCTTTCTCAGAGTTTACCATTGGTTTGAGGGATACAATCGGCACGGAGATAACCGACAAAATCCGAGCGGCGTCCAAGGTTAGAAACAACCCGATGCAAAAGACGATTAAAAAGGTCGAACGAGATGTTGCCAAGGTTGAGGAAGTCCTCACAACGGGTTTTCATTCATCTGCCGAAAAGGAGCAGGTAGCAGCAGGACTTGCCGCGACAAGACGCAACCTTTACGCTATTCCAAAAAACGCCCCTGTTGAAGTCGTAGAGCAGAAAACGGCACTGATGGAACGGCTCACTACACTTGTGGATGAAGTAGATGAGTCGACGAACTTCAGGGTAAAGAGGGACATCCCGTCCAACTTTTCAAAGGCAGAGAAAAAGGTCGTTCAGGCGATGATGGAGGTATTATCACGCAATTTTGAGCGCACGACCGTTGATAGCCTGTACCGTGAATTCTTAGAGGAACTGAAGTCAGGAGGTAAAAAATAATGCTCCAAGTCTATCCCGAAAAAAGCGAGCAGTTAGAACTATCGGTTGATGAGAAGTCATTCCTGCGGACAGTCGAGCGGGCTTTCTCTGACGAGGAGATGGCTTATTTTGTGTTACATATTAATCCTCGAAGGAAAGATGTCGGAGACGGTAAGCAACCAGAACTGTTCAACCTACTGCTCGTGGAAAAAGGGATACTCTTATTTAGGTTTATAGATGTGCAAAATGAGGCGGTCGCGCAAATGACTTTAAAGGCGCTTGGCAATCCTGTCGTATACCAAACGTTAATTAGTGATATTGCCAAACGCCTTGAAGAGAGTCGCTATCTAACCGATGAAAGTGGCAAGTTGCGTTTTGCACTGAATGTGTGCTTCGTGCTACCAAGATTTGAAGCGGCACAAATTTGTGACACATTTAATGATGATGAAATAGAATTTTGCCATGACCATGTCCTTTTCAACGATACTATCAAACAGATAAGAAAAAGTGGAGCCGAGAGCATTAAGAATTATCTTGGTGTTGGTGACGCACTTCAAGAAGACTTCGTAAATAATGTGTTCCAACGGCTTTGCCCCGAAATAACAATACCTCGCAAGTACATTTTAGATGAGAATGGTATTGTCGCGGGGATGGATGGAGCGATGGACACTTCGGATAGAGCCGTCCAATCTTATAGGCTGGATAGCAAGCAGATTGATATTATCAACAAAATTGCAAAGGGAAATCAACTTATCCTCGCTTGTGCAGGCAGCGGTAAAAGTGTCTTGCTTATTTCAAAGTGCTTCAAATTGGCGAGTCTTAATCCGAGCGAGGAGTTCCTTATTACCTGCTACAACAGAAACCTAAACAATTACTACCAGTGGGCTATAGCACAAGCAGGGTTCTCAGATCGAAATGTTCGTTGCTCTACATTTTTCGGTTTATGCAGAACATTGTTAGAAAGCAATGGTCTACCCGTGCCGTCTTCATACAGAGCAAACGGAGACGTCTTCGATAGAATATTTGAAGCCGCCAATAATGCTTTAGCACAAGGTAGAATCAAAGAACGCTTTTGCGGTATTTTCATTGACGAAGTGCAGATATTCCGACCTGAATGGTATAGGTTCTGTTTCAATTTGCTCAAGAGCAAGAATGCGGATGACCATTTTTTTGTAATCGCTGGGGACAAGTCACAAGACATCAAGAATAATATAAGACATGGAAAAGCACCATGGCAGGGTGGCGGCAAAGCCTACCCAGAATACAGAGGTAAAACGCTTCCGATTGAAACAAACTATCGGAATTCAAAGCCGATAAACGATGCGATTGACCATTATGTAGAAGCCGCAAAACGCCTCGGTCTTGGTTTGGGCGTTGACCTTACCTCTGATCCTGAATTGTTCTTGCGTGGCACCGCTTACAGACATGGAAGTGCGCCGTCTCTGATTGAACTCTCAGACCTAAGCAACCAAGGTGAAGCAAATGCTATTGGAGATGCAATCAAGCATCTCATTGTAGACAAAGGTCTCAGCGAGGTCGATATTGCCATAGTCCTTTTCAACGAGAACGCAAAATATATCACAAAGGGATGGCAGACGCACTATTACAAACTTTGGCCATATATACTCCAATATTTCCATGCTAATGGGTGGGAACCGCCAGCTTTTCTGAAACAAGGACAATCAGAAGGGGTAACTTACGGTTCGCGTCGCGGGGTAACAGCCGTAACTATTGAAGGTTCTCTCGGACTTGATTTTCGAGCAGTAGTCTTGGCTGGGTTGCGTCCGCTTGGAACGCATGAAAAGGTTCGTGTTCTAAGTGAGTTTGCTTCTGCAACGGCAGAGCAATTACCCGATAAACTCGAAGCGTTTAAGAAGAATATTAACTTTATTTATACAGCTTGCACTCGTGCGAAAGATGAACTAACAATTATCCTATCAGCCCCACGCGGGGAGTCCATCTATATGGATTTGCTTAGAGATTCAATGGGAGGTGCGGAAATACAGTGACTACATACGACGATAAAACAAAAGGAGCAATAGCGTCAGGCAGACGATTTATCTTGCCTTTGTTCAAGCCGTGCGATGAAGCAACATTCAAAGCCAGTTACATTGTTGCTTCGGATATCAAATGCGACGGAAAGATAACCGCCCTCTTTGACTTGATAGTTTTGGGAACCATTGAAGCCTCCGAAGTAGATGTCAAGGGCAGGTTTGTATGTCTTGGTAAGTGCGATGTAAGCGGCACGATTCTTGTTCAGAACGAAATCTGGGCAAATGATGTCCGTGCAAAAAGCATTGAAACGAACGATAGGATTTTCGCTCAGGAAATCGACGCAGAGACTATTACCGCTGAAGGAAACATCGTTGTTGGCAAAATACTCGCCGTTGAAAAGATTGCCAAAAGCGAAAAAAACATCCTGTGCGGAGAGACGGCTTATGGCGCAGGCAAAGTTGCCGCAAATACAATTATTACCGGTGAACCGCTTGACTTGGACGATGGAGAAGAGGCGGTCATATCGCCCAGCATATATACACCAAGTGCCTCGCATACGCAATCTGTTGCTTATTCCGATACATCTGAGCCAACCGACTTGATTGCATATGGCGAAAAGGAGTATGCCTCGCTCGGAAATTTCAGAGGGTACTTGGATTATCTGATTTCAGTCACTTGCGATGACGAAAGTAAGGACAAATATTCACACTGGAGAAGCGTATTAGAAGAAGCTGAAAGAGTCTGCCAAAGCGGAATCGGTGCTTATACGAATATCGCCTTGCTGATATGGCTGACTGAAATAACAATGTCGTCATTTTTCAAGAACTGGGACAAGATAACCGACCTATTCGATGCCTTTGAAAAACACTTCAAGTACTTGGTGGAAGGTTCCGGTGATTCTATAACTTGCTCAATTGAGAGTTATGGCGATTGGTTAGAAGCCTTATCGGTTTTAAGCAGCTTAGGGGCTTTGATCGATAGCAATGTATCTCGCACAGCCTTCGAGATGGTTGTGTCCAATCTCGGTTTAAAAGGAAAGTTCGTTTCCGACAGGCTTGATGAAAAGGGGTGGAAGATAAATGGCTAATAATAGAGAAGTTTTGGCAAGTAACATCATTGACAGATTCGTCGCTGCGGTATCTGGGACTGACAAAGATCAATGGCTATTCAATAGCCCTGAAGATCGTATCTATGTCGGCAAACTGTCGCCGCAAAGCGCGGAGGACAGCTTTTCGTCGAGCGTCCTGATTAAGCAAATCAGCGTTGACTTCCGTATCCCCAAAAAGAATATAGGCACTGCTGCATTGCAGATTTATCCGCAGGGCAATTTCTTCTTTAGAGTGTTGCCGACTCTCGACCAGCAGCAGGAATTCTTCAGGAAGAACTTTATATCCACATTCACCGAATCCCAGTTTGCAGAATTTCCTGCACTTGCTGAGGCGTTCAGCACCGGCAAGCTAACCGCAGAGATGCAAGCCCACAAGGTTCAGCTTTTGCCAGTTTACGAGAAAATTGCCATCGACAGGGATAAAGCCTTCGTCGAAGTTAAAATTGCGGACATCTACAACCCAAAGTTTGATTGCGGAAGTGTGCCGACAGATTCTCCGTTTTATGAAGCGATTAAGCGACAGGTGGAGGCTCTTTGCGCTGAGGCGAAAGCTCGCCCAAATATTATGCCGTGTCAGTTCAGAGACAAACTCAAAATTGACGACTTGCTAACGGATGAGGCTTGGCAGGCGTATATCAAGAAGCAACAAACTCGTGAGGAATTTGATATGTTCCTCCGCTTCGACTACTCTCTTAGCGTTGACTTGAAAGGTAGCGGTGACCACCTCAATGTGACTGTTGCTCTCAGCAACGAGACACCTTGGGGAGACGAAAGTGCGGGCTTTGGGCAGTCTGCCGCAAAAACAGATAAATATCGAATAGGTACCCTATTCAATTCGGGCATCAAAGTTAAATGCTTTGACACGGAATTTGTCCCGATTGAACTGGACTATTTTGCTGATGACTACAAGTATGACAGATTCGTTTACGCGTTGGGGAACAACTGCAATGTGTTATACGATAAGGACAACATCGAGATACAGACAACCCATGTGCCGTACTTCATTCAGCACCGCTTAAAGACTAATGATAAAATGGCAATAAAGTTTGAAGACCTGATTACTGATCCTGTCAAGACACTCAAAAACATTCACACGGAGATGCAGAAAGAACTGGGACGTTGGGAAGCTGACTTTAACGGACGGCACAGTTCTCTCACGGCGAATGGTGTGCGGCAGTTCAATAATGAGATTGCTGCATTTAAGTTGGAAATGACGAGATTTGCTACTGGCATTGAATTGCTCAGCAAACACAATATGCTCGGCGATGCCTTCCGCTATATGAACCAAGCCTTCAGAGATTCCGCCAAAAGCAAGGGCTATGACAGCTGGCGTCTGTTTCAAGTTGTCTTTATCGTTTCGTTGATTCTCGATGTTGTGGCACACGAGCAAGACTTAATGCTCGATGACGACATCAAAAGCAAAGCTAAAACGGATGATGTTGATATCCTCTATTTCCCGACTGGCGGTGGTAAAACAGAGGCGTTCTTAGGCATTCTCGTTTTCAATCTATTCTTTGACCGTTTGCGTGGCAAGAACTATGGTGTCACTGCGATGTTGAAGTACCCACTCCGTTTGCTGTCTGTACAACAGGTTCAGCGCGTTGCCAACATTCTTGCTGCTGCCGAGGTAATCCGCCAAACAAAGGGACTCGGCGGTAGCTCGTTTAGCCTTGGATATTATGTTGGTGATGGCAATACGCCAAATAACATCGATAAAGACCTTCAAAGGAGGCTACTTGAATTCTCTCCGGATGAGTTGGACGGGAAATACCGTCTGGTCGATGTTTGCCCGTTCTGCGGGCAGGAGAACGTTCACGTGGTTTATGATGCCGATGCCAATTCGCTGAAGCACATTTGCAGCAATTCGGAGTGTGCCTCACAGGGCGTTATTCCGCTTTATATGGTAGATAACGATATATACAGATATTTGCCGTCTGTAATCATTTCTACCGTAGATAAGATGACGGCGCTTGGATTCAACTCGAACTTTCACAACTTTCTTTTTGGAGCGGAGTTCGAATGCCCTAAGCACGGGTTTACTTCAAAGACAAAATGTCTGGTCTACGGTTGCCAATGCGACCCCGCTGATTTCAAAAAAGTATCGATGAAAGACCCCGCACCAACTCTAATGATACAGGACGAGTTGCACCTCATACGTGAGTCGTTAGGTGCTTATGACGCTCATTACGAAACCTTGATTGAATATTTCATCAAGAATCTGTCGGGATGCAATCGAGGTATAAAGGTAATCGGGGCAACCGCTACAATTTCTGCTTACGCTGAACAAGCCAAGCATTTATATTGGAAAGGTGCAATTCGCTTCCCGGCCACTTCTCCATACCTTGACCATAACTTCTACTCGTTCATTGACAAGAATGACATTGGCAGAATCATTGTCGGATATGCGCCATTCGGCAAGGCAATCGTGAACAGCGTTGCTTACTCGCTGCAATATCTGAAACGAGTGGTCTGGAATCTTTATACCAATCCGCAAGAAGTCCTTGCTTTTGACGGCATTGATATAGCAGGAACAGAAGAGGAGCAGATAACTGAGGTTAAGCGTTTATTTGAGGAATACTGGATAATCCTTGAGTATAACAATGTCAAACTCGAAAGTAACCGAGTGCTTCAGGCATTGGAAGACCCTATCAATACCGAACTCATTGATGAAGGTGTTGAGCCCCTAACTGCCAAGAAAATGACAGGTGACGATACATTCCAAGAGGTCAGGGCTACGCTTTCAACCATTGAACACGCCGAGAGCATGATTGACGGTATCGACTTCAATATGATTGCCGCCACCAGTATGATTTCTCACGGCGTGGACGCCGACAGGTTCAACCTGATGCTTTTCTATGGTATACCTGGCAATACGGCTGAATACATTCAGGCTTACTCGCGTGTCGGCAGAAAGCATACTGGTGTGGTCATCGACATTATGCGCCCCTCACGGGAGAAAGACCAGAGCTACCTTAAGAATTTCATTAAGTTCCATGAGTACAAAGACATCCTTGTAGACTCGGTTTCAATTAACCGCTGGGCGACGAAAGCGGTGGAGCACACTTTGCCTGGAGTTATTTCAAGTCTGATTCTCAATCATTACCTATATCTGCTGAAATACGAAACGGGTATGAGTGATGTCAGCAAGTATTCGAACTTAAAGGCGGCATTGCTCGCAGACAAGATTACGGCGGCAGAATTAAAGAAACACGCCTACGGCGTTTACAAATGTTCCGATGATGATAGCGCAGTCGGGAAGCTCTATCAGCAGACAATTGACAGATTGATTGACCAGTTGGTTGATGATTTGAAAAACGGCTCCTTTGACGGGAACGCTTACATTACCGAAGTCTTCAATCATTGCTATTTCAAAGTTATGTTGAGCCTTCGTGACACCGACAAACAACTCATCGTTGAGATGAGATAGGAGGGAAATGAGATGCCATCTAACAAGAATACAATGAGCCGTGGGGTTCGCCAAGCCTTGTATAAGTATTTACCCGGTAGTTGGGTGGACTTTACCCAAAGCGGCGGAGGTGTCACCTATGCCGTTCACGTTGACCGTTGGAACAGCGTTCATCTGACAGGCATCAATAATAAGCGGTTACTCCGCATAGTGAATCAGCGTGTAAGCGAGTTCAAAAGCGGGAGTCCAGACGGAGCTGCGTCCGTTGTTAACTTTTCGTCGGTCATCAACGAGGAAAACTACTATGTACTGACCCCAAAGATCAGCGAACAAGAACGAGCTATTGTTACATCGGTTAAGCCGTGGGTATTTGTCTGCAACTCGTGTGGGCGAGTGCGGCAATATTATAGCTACGATGAATTCAAACGCCGCGAATATGAGCCGTGTGATGTATGTGGAAAGCATATGACCCAACTAAGGATGATTCGCTTTTGCAAGTGCGGATATGCAGACGGAATCTTCGTGCCTAAATGCCAAAACAAAGAACACGGTACAAAATATATGACCCGTCGCGGGAGCGGTATTGATTTCGTTTGTAAAAAATGTGGACAAAAGGCTAACCTGCCGTTCTATTGTCCTGACTGCAAGTCAAAACTTGATATCAAACCAGCGCTTGATTCATCACACTATTTCCCTTTCACCCTTTCCCTTATCGACCTTCTCGATAAGCGGAAAGATGTGTTCTTGGATAATGAAGAAGAAAGCCGTGGCGAAAAAGTAGTTATTGGTCAATATTTAGGTTTGATACCTCAAGAGGAATACACCGGAATCATTGCTAAGGGGAATGTCACCCAAGAAGACGAGTTCGAAACAGCCCTGCAAAAAGAAGCGGAAAATCTGCGGCTTGGCGGCTTGGATGAAGCCACCATTGCTATGGTACTGGATGCCAAGCGACGGTCAAACCCAAGTGGGAAGATTTTTGAAGCCATCGAGAGGGTCGGGCAAGGTCTTTCGGTCGTTAGTACTGATGACATCAAACCTATTGCCGAGGAGATTCTTGAATACGACGAACTTGTTAACGCCAAGGTCGTCCTATCCCTTGAGGCTGCCGAAAGCGATGCTGAAATTGTCAATGATGGTATCAAGCCTGATTATGTTGGCATTTCCAAGACATTGGGATTTTCCAATGTGCAAATCTGCTCTGGCGTCCCCATCGTCTTTGCGGCTTATGGCTATACCCGCAAAGAACGCGAATGTCAGGAAGGAGTTAAGCTACACGGTTTTCCGCAGGAGATGGAAAAGAAGAATATATACGCAACCCGCCTTGAAACTGAAGGTGTATTGTTTGAACTTGACCGCCGCAGAGTTCTGAACTGGTTGCTGGACAATAAATTGATTCAGAATGAAGACTTACCGCAGGATATGAGCGACTACGGCATCAAGATGTGGTTCTTAGACAGAGTTCGCCTTGACCGCATTACTCCGTTTACACCAATCGATGAAATCGATACCTATGGGTTAATTACGAAAAGGGTTTATACCCTAATACACAGTATCTCCCACGCCTTGATAAATGAGGCATCGGAGATATGCGGCTTGGACAAGAGTTCACTTTCGGAATACATTCTGCCAAACATCCCCGCCGTATTTGTTTATTGCTCGAATTCGCAGGGGTTCAATATGGGCGCATTGTACAGTGCGTTCCAGTCGCATTTTGACCGTTGGCTGAAACATGCAAAGGAACGCTCAAAGAAGTGTATCTTTGACCCAATTTGCATCGATAAAGAAAAGGCTTGTGCTGGATGTCTGTTCTTAAACGAGGTTTCGTGTCAGCACTTTAACAAAGATTTAGACCGAGGCTTCCTCTGCGGATATTTCGATAAGCAGAAGCAAGAGAAGCTGACTGGTTTCTGGGAGGACTGATTATGGCTATCATGCACCCCGCTCAAATACCCGAAGTTTACCACGCCTACTCTGAGGTGAAGTTTTTCAACGCTTGCAAAGAGCAGTTGTCGGATAAGTACCACGTTTTCTATTCGGTCAGGTGGTACTCCACAAACAATGGTATCAGAGAGGACAGCGAGTGCGACTTTTTGATTTTCAACCCCGACTACGGGTTTCTTTGCGTGGAGGTTAAAGGCGGCACGGGAATGCGGATTGAGGACGGTGTATGGTATCTGGTTGACCACGACGGCGAACGCAAGCTGAAGCGTTCTCCGTATGACCAAGCTGAACAGAGTATGCGCTTCTTTAAGAAGTATTACGAGGACGAGGTCGAGGCACAGTTTTCAGGTGTCTATGGGTGCGCAGTGGCATACCCTAACTACTCAATCAACTCGCCTATTTCTGTCGGCTCGCCAATGGAAACAACCATTGACCTTTCGGCAATGAATGAGCTGCAAAAACGTGTGACGGAGATTTTCCGTTTCTTTCGGAATCAACGACGTGGTGCGACATCATTTTTGTCGCCTGACGCCCAAAAGAAGTTTACTAACGTGGTCAACAAGCGCATTGCCCTGTCTATTTCAGCGGGTGCGCTAATTCAGGATAAAGAGCGTGAACTGCTCGAAATCAACCGTACTCAGGACACAGTTATTGACTTGTTGGCACACTATCCCAAAGCATTTATTGTCGGCGGTGCCGGAACGGGTAAAACGTGGATTGGAATCAAAAAAATCATTCGCTGCGTGCAAGGTGGTGGTAGGGCATTATATCTTTGCTACAACAAAGCATTAGCTGAAAATGTGGCAGCAATTATTGACGACAGCCGTGCCGACTCCCACAACATTGACTCTTTTGCGTATTCAATTCTCAGGGATAAAGTCGCAACCGCACCTGAGCAGAATGGGTGCAAGGAATACAGCAACCTCATCGGCGACTTACCGAACCTGCAAAGATATGACTTGCTGGTTGTTGACGAGGGACAAGACTTTACCGAGGATTGGGCTTTTTGCGCCAACTTAATGGTAAAAGATAATGGTTCTCTCTATGTGTTCTACGATGAGAGTCAAAACATATTCAAACGGAATTTTGGTGAAAAGTTCTTTATTGACGAACCACCATTTGTGCTTCGCTATAACATCAGGAACACTGCGAACATCTACCGGTATGCCCAAGAGCAGACAAACTTAGGACTGGATACTATCGCCAATCAGATTGAGGGCGTTGAACCTGATTGTCGAAAGTTCACCCGGAAGGCACAAGCCGTGGCATTCATTGATTCTGTTATAAACAAGTTGGTTAATAGAGAGGGCGTCGCTCCTCAGAAGATAGTTATCTTGAGCAATCGAAAGAAGGAAAACTCTATCCTGAGTGAAACCGTCATTGTCGGCGGGCATAACCTCAGTAGTGAGCGTGTTTTGCCTGACACAGATTCAATAGCTTACAGAACGATACAGGGGTTCAAAGGACTTGAATCGGATGTCGTTGTTTATATAAACCATACATACAAGAACGAGCCGAAAACCGATAGCGTCCGTGCAACCCTCTACACGGCACAAACGCGGGCGAGATTTTATCTATATGTATTGGATTTCGAAGAAACTGGGAGGACTTAATGTCATGGAGGACATTCTACTAATAGAGCCAAATTACGCAAATAAATATCCGCCTTTGGGGTTGATGAAAATTTCAACCTTCCACAAGCGGTTAGGTGACTGCGTAGTATTTGCAAAAGGAAAACTGCCGGATGAACTGGCAGAAAAAAAATGGGACAGGGTCTATGTTACGACGCTGTTTACTTTCGAATGGGAAAAAACCAAAAAGAGCATTGAGTATGCTCTCACAGTTGTTAAAGACCTGCATATGGTATTCGTTGGCGGTATTATGGCCACTCTTATGCCCGAACTGTTTATGGAGACTTTCCCGACAATTAAACTCATTGAAGGGTTGCTTAATCGTGACGGAACGCTTGGCTTGCGCGATGAAAAATGCATTGATCGCCTAACACCAGACTACGACATTCTGGATGATGTCGATTATAAATACCCGGCTACCGACGCTTACTTCCTCTACATGACACGCGGTTGCGGAATGAGGTGCCAGTTCTGTGCCGTGCAAACCCTTGAGCCTGAGTATGTGCCTTATCTCTCAATCCGCAAGCAGATTGCCGAGGTGGATAGACTTTTCGGAGCAAAACGCTACTTGCTCCTGATGGACAATAATGTGCTGCGCTCGAATCAATTCGACCACATTATTGACGAACTGATAGAACTGGGCTTTGGAAAAGGTTGCACCTACCCAAGCCCGCACACTGGGAAACCCCTCCGACGCTACATTGACTTTAACCAAGGGTTAGATGCCAAACTGTTGAACGAGCATAAAGCGCAGCGGCTCGGTGAGTTGGCGATTAGTCCTGCCCGCATAGCGTTTGACCATATTGAGGACGAGGAGCAGTATAAAAGAGCGTTGGAACTCTGTGCCAAGAACGACATTAAGTATTTGTCGAACTACATCCTTTATAATGGTGAAGATTTTACGGGCAAGGGTCAGCATTACTCCGCTGATACACCGCGGGATTTGTTCAACCGCATGAAGATTTCAATGGACTTCTGCGATGAACTAAACGCTAAATATGGAAACGACGGGAGGGTGCATATCTTCTCTTTCCCGATGAAATATATACCGCTCAACGCTATAGATAGGTCTTTTGTCGGTACGCACTGGAATAAAAAATACCTCCGTGCCGTGCAGCGGATGCTGATTCCAACGCAGGGCAAAGGTGTATCCACCCGCTCGTTCTTTGAAGCGGACTTTGGCACCACTGCAGAGGAGTTTATAGAAAACCTCGCTATGCCGGAAGACCTTCTCGGACTTCGCGGACACTTTGTAGAGCGCAATAACGAATCTAAAGAAGACAGAAAAAAACGCTATGCCCAGTGGAAGGTAAACCACGGTCGGATTGACGAATGGACAAGGCTTTACCGTTCTTTGGGTGACGACTACATAAGCTATGTGGAACTCATCAAAGATAATGATTTCTCAATGGACAACTACGGTCGAGCAAACACTCCAACGCTCCGCAAGATGTTCATTTACAATTTGTCTTATCTGAGCATTTTGAGGAACATTGAAGGGCTGGGTGCTGATATGCTCACTTACATTAAGGTTGAGTTCCCCTTGCTGTATGGCGAACTGTTGAGGTATGTAATCCATTCGGCACACACCCAATTCTCTTGTCTCAAGGGGATGCTTACGCTCCAAGGAACGGTTTTTATCACCGATGTTATCCGAGCTTTTATTGAGGAGCCTTATCTGACCACAAATGTCTTTGACGCTTTGTACAAGGCGCAAAAGGATTTGAAAAAGGTTGTGTTAGACACCCGCAGCCTTGATATCGCTTTGCGGTATAGGACGGCAAATGCCATATCAGATACTGAGTTGAAAAATATAATGCGGCTGGGGCTTGAATGTGACGAGAAGAAAATTGAAGCTCGTCTATACCAAAAGTCAAAGCAGCTGAGAGAAACCTTACGAGAGCAAAACGAAGATGAAATCGCAGGTGAAGTCATACTCGATAAAATCGAGGAAATCATTGCCCTACTACAGAAAGTTTATAGAAAGGAGGTCAAGTAAAGTGGAAATCACGATAGGAAAATTCACACTCGAAACCCTAACTTCAGGTATGTACGAGCGACCGAAAGACATATACCGCGAGTACATTCAGAATGCCGTCGATTCCATTGATATTGCCGTGTCTGAAAAGCTGGTGAAAGCGGATAAAGCTCGAATTGACCTCGTAATCGACAAAGAGAGGCAGTCTATACGGATATCCGATAACGGCACTGGTATAGGCGTTGATTACGCTGGCAAGTATCTGTTGGATATTGGCCATTCTCCAAAAAGGTTTACAAATGCGCGAGGCTTTCGAGGAATCGGGCGTTTGGCGGGGTTGGCATATTGCCACACCCTAATTTTCGAGACCTCCGCCGCCGGTGAAGACAAGCGGACGGTTATTGAATTTGATGCCCACACTCTTTGTGAGCGAATGCTCAACGAAAATATCGATATTGACTTGCTCTCGCTTATCTCCGATGTGGTGACGGTCAAGGTCGAACGAGAAGCACGGACAAAGCACTACTTCAATGTCGTAATGACGGGGGTTGAAGATACTGACGGCATATTGGATGTGGACAGAGTTCAGGAATACCTTGAGCAAGTTGCACCGGTTGACTTCGATAGAACTTTCGGTTGGGGTAGGATTATCAAGTCCAAACTGAAGGTTTATGGCTTCACGTCATCAAGCTATAATATTTTTGTGGGCGACGGAAAAACAAGCACTCCCGTTATGAAGGCGTACCGTGACACCGTAATCTCAGACCGCCTCCGAAAACTCGAGGATAATATCTCTGAAGTTGAAACCAAGGTTTTTAGCTACGAAGGTGAAATCGTAGCCTACCTTTGGTATGCGAGAACGAGTTTTTATGGCACCCTGCAAGACGAGGCAATTAAAGGGCTTCGTGTGAGAAAAGGCAATATTCTTATCGGGGACAAAACCACTTTGAATCACGTGTTTAAAGACGAGCGGTTTAATGGGTGGCTGCTCGGTGAACTTCACATTCTTTCTGACAGGTTAATACCCAATGCACGCCGCGATGAGATGGAGAAGAACGCCGCCTATTCCGCAATGATTTCTGAATTGAGGACTTGGGCTGACGAAATTTCTGCTGATATAAGAAAAACATCCAACCAACGGAGTTCAGATAAGAAGGCACAGCGCATAATTGAATTCGCCCAAAATGAAACCACGCCCGATACCGAATCCGCGACCACTGTTGTTATGCCAGAGGTAACCCTGATATCCAAAGCCGAAACGGAGCAAGTGAATCACACAGAACTGGTGGCGGCTCTCGATATTCTGATTGGCGCGCAAAAATCAAACACAAAATACAAGGCTTTGAACTTACAGACAAACATCACCATAGAGCAGAAGAAAGTTTTGGAGCGGGTGTTCGATATTCTCTGTGTAGACGAAAGCCAACAATCAAATGAGCTAATCACGAAAATCATCAAGGAGTTTGTTCCAAATACTGTGGTGTTTGAGCGATGAATGATGAAAACAGAGATAAGAAATATTTTGTTCGAAGAAACAATTATTGCGGGAGGATAATATGACAAAAAAAGAATTTCTTGACGCAATAGAAACAAACTATCCATGTGAGGCATTAGACGAGAAAGAAGGTCTTCAATTATTTATTGATGGCTTTTTCGGAGATGTTACCGTTACCGTTAACTACAATGGCACATTCGATTTAAACATCGCCGTTTTCGATGAAAATTGCGATATGCACTACGAGCTTGATATGCAGATTTTTTCTGCCATTACAACACTTTCATATTACAAAAGCGTTGTAAATCTATTGGAAAACAAAGTTGTCACAAATTATAGGCTTGTTAAACAACAAGATGACGACGTAAGCTGTATGTGTATACATAATGTTGGTTATTGTTGTGATAAATTCGACTTTGATTTTGTTAAACGTGTTTGCGAAATACTCTCTGAAAATGATATTGATGTGTTTTACAAATACAATGAGGCTTTACTCGAATTAGTCTTTAAAGACAATGATTACAAAGATAATAGTAATTTTAAGTTGGATGGCGATAGGCTGATGTCCGAACAGGGTAATGCTATGATATTTACAAACGACATAGGAACAGCACTTCCAACCGCTCGTTTTGAGGAATTTATCGAGGCTAATGATATCTACATTGGTATTAATTACGCTATATTTAAAAGCTCTCAATCGGATAAAATAGCTGTTATTGACAGCAAATATATCAAACAATTCATAAAAATCGCAGAAAAATATGAGAGCCTCGAGAGTTCTAACATAAAATATTATAGCGACTTCTCGCATTTGGTTTATGTTGAGATTGAAAGATTGAAATTTTTGGAAGTGATGGTCAGAATAAATGAAGTATCTTTCATAAATGAGTATGAGTTTCTATCAAAGCAGATACATGAGTTGAAAAGAATTGCGCCAAATATACCAATAAAAACAAGCTATGATTTCTCTTCTTTATCAGCCGAAGAATTTGAAATGCTTTGTTTTGATTTGTTGAATAGTATCGGATATTTAGATGTTAAATGTGTGGGAAAAACAAATGCGCCCGATGGAGGAATAGACATTTTGGCAGATGAAGAATATAGAAGATTACAAAAAACGGAGCGGAGCAAGTGGATATTTCAATGCAAACATAGCAAAAAGAGTTTAGATAGAAAAGAAGTGTCAGAAATCGAAGATTTGATGAAAGAACATAATGCAGAAGGTTATGGGCTGTTCTGTTCAAATAG
>NZ_JCAIJG010000018.1:0-13270 GCF_059735615.1 Desulfosporosinus sp. Tol-M2 | reverse complement strand
TACAATATCTGTAAGCAAATACTTAGTGCCGCTCGTAGATGTAATCAGCTTCCCTTCCAGATTATTCATCTGTGTAATCCTCCAGTATCCCAATGACAATGCTCTTATCATCACCATTTTTTGTATCTAAAACCTGGGCCCATGCTTTTAGTTCGATCTCCACTTGCTTCTCATTACTTTTTCCTAATTGGCGAATATAGTCCAGAAAATCATATTCACTACCAGGCTCTATTTCTTTTGCTATACCATCCGTCATTAAAATAATGCCAGAATTATCTAAGTTATCAATTTTAATTACTTCTAATAATATGGAGGCCTTAAGTACTGCTTCTCCCAAAGCATAGGTTTCTGTAGTGTAAAACGAATCTTCATCACGTAACAGATAATTATTGCCTTCTAACTTTGCAATAATAGTTCCATCTCCAATTTTGCCAAGTAAAACTTTATTGCTAATTACTATTGCGAAGTTTAAAGTGGTTGCGTAATTATTCCAATTGCCACTTATCCTTGATTTCCAACTCTGAACAATAAATTTCTTAATAGCATCTTCATTTTCAATGTTGATTTCTTTGCAAACAATTGCATCAAGTAGCTCCGAAACAACTGTAACAGCAAACTCAGAACCTTGCTTAGAGTTACTGCATGAACTGACACCATCGGCAGCTACAAAAGCAATTCCTTTCCCCTTATTAGTGAATACGCCCAAGGAATCTTGGTTTTCTAAACCTGCTGCCACATGATTGCTTCCGCGTCTAGTATAAAGAAATATCTTCCCGTATTCCGTTTCACTAATGTCATAATTTATCATATCAATATCTCATCATCTTCTGCATTACTATCAAATTTTAAAAAGCTCTGTATATCATCTGGATTTACACTTGTCATTCTGCTAATTGTTGACATAGTTATCCACTTAAAGAGCTTGGATATTTCATTAGCATCCGAAGCCGTCATCGGCTTTGTGCCATTGTTCAAAAAGGCTTTTAGCATATTCAAATCAGTACCATCGTCAACACTCATAGCTACTCTGAGGCACTTAGAACTTCTTGGCATACTATGCAGTTTTTCTATGGGTTTCCATTTCAAATATTCTTCTATTGATGCATTCTGTCCACCTGGGAAATCTGTCGGATAGCCGTCACTTAATAGAACAATCGTTGGCAAGTAATCTTTAGAGTGAACTATTCCTCTATCCTCAATAATATTTGTAACAACAGATATAGCCTCACCCATTGGTGTCTTTCCGTCCGCTGTCAATTCTTCAAATATAATTTCATCTACATTTGTAGGGTACTGTTGTATTAGCACTTTACCACCAAATGTGATGATACTTATTTCAAAAACACCTCTTATATCATCAACATTCCTCAATGTAGCAATCATGTCTTGAATCGCTTTATTGACAGCCTGAATCTTTACTCCATCCATACTTCCGCTAGAATCCGCTAATATAAAAATAGGCAATGCCCTCTCTTTAGTTATTGTAAAATCATTTAATCCCATCTTTAATATCCTCCTTGTTTATTATGACCAATCGCTATGCATGAGGCTTTGTACCAGTATCAAACAATACCCTAGTCCTGACAGCGACCTATTTTCGTTTCTTCGGCCTACTTAATCGACTCAACGGATACCCCAGCGCAATTTCCCGCTAAAACAGAATCTCCTTTATAGTATTTCTTGCACGAAACCTTACACCCTTTCCTTTTTAGAATGATCCAGTCGACCCACTTCTGAGTTTACTTTTTAACAAATCACTCTACCCCCAACGCCTTAAACACCGCATCTTCCGCACTCTGGTAGAAGATGATATTGAAGCAGCCAATCAAATCAGAAGGCACGGTTCCCAGATCGACCGCAGAAGTGATTGGAAGCAGAACCTTCTTGGCGCCGCTATCCAAGCATACCTGCAAAGTGTTGGCGAGTTCCTCAACCTTCTTGATGGTGCCGCCAATACTTAAATCACCCAGCATAACAGCACTGCTGATGGCTGGCTTATGTAAGGCAATGGAACAGATGGCAACCACGGCTGGTAAGGTCAGACACTTAGTCATGCCAATACCATTTAAGTCCTGAACATTCATCAGATAATCTTTCGTAGTCGTGCTGATCGAGGCACTAATGTTTCTACTGTTGGCTTTCAGATAACGGTAGGCCGTATCAACAGCTTCTCTTGCTTCACGATCTGAACCAATCCCAGTTCGCTCAAATTTACCGGTTCCTGTAGACATCTGCATTTCTAATTTGTAAACGCCGATCATGCCAGACTTGCCATGAGATACCGTGTAAATATGCCCAGGTTTTCCCATGCCTTCCGGTATGAGCTTACCGCCACCTTGCTCAGGGACGGGAACAAACTCTTCATTAAATGTCTCAATGTCAATATAGGAAAAATTCACGTCGTAGAATTCCATGCCGCCAATCTTTTTCATCTGTTCCTTTACCCTGCGACGCATCTCCAACGCAAACCTCAAAATTTCTTCTACATTTTCTTTGGTAAACTGACCGTCGGGGTGGAGCAGCTTCACCAGCCCTGATACGGTCTTCTTTACCGCAATGACATCCCGCTGGTTCAAATTGTTCCCCAGCTTAAAGTATTTTTCATAGGCATCTGCATAGGAAATCTTCCGCAACTCCCGCATGATTTCCGAGAAAAAATCCGTGATGAAGCCAAAGTCATCGGTGAAATACTGTGGCCTGTATTTTGGAACTTCCCAGCCCGGGATGTAGCAATGCATACGATCCAGAAAAGCTGTATCATTTGCCATCGCCTCCGGAAATGGTTCAAACAGATGGGATGTTTTCAATATCACATCCACACTCTGATTGATATTGCCCACAAACGCCATGGAAGCATAGGCGTTTTTTTCTTCCTTTCCTCTTGCGAAAGAGCCGGAAGCCATGTAATCCTTCATGATCTGCACGCCGTCCTGATCCTTGAATTTGATCCCGGCCACTTCATCGAAAGTCACACAATCCCACATGCCAACCAGGCCTACCGTTTTATTCGCCATGTTATAAAACAGGTTGGCCACTGTGGTCTGGCCGCCAGAAATCAAAATGCTGTTTGGGCTGATTTCCTTGTAGATATGGGATTTACCCGTGCCTCTCGGGCCAAGTTCGCACAGGTTATAGTTATTTTCAATCAGGGGAATCAGTCTGGCTAAGTGCAGCCATTTCACCCGCTTATCAAACTGGGAAGGCTCCATGCCGGTACTTCTCAGGACCAGATCAAGCCATTCCTCATCGGAAAAATTCGCTCTGGCTGTCTTAACTTCCTCGATATCCAGGCTGGGCATCTGAATCGGGGTCAGCTTACGAATAATGAACGGACTACGGTTTTTATCCGCTTCATCATAGAAGTATTCCATCTGGACAATGCACCAGATACCGCCGCAGAGCAGCCGTTCATAATCGGAAACGTACTTTTCGGCAATCGGAACATTCTTAAGGCCCAGATTGGAGAACTCAGATTCGTAGATGTCACTTTTATAGTTCAGTTTCACGGACACTTTATCAATGACAGTGTAGCTGCCTCTCTCACGAAGCTTGGAGATGATTTTCTGAGCCTCATCCGGCCGCACATAGTTTTCAGCCAGAATCTGCTTGACGTTTTGCACGCCGGCTTCAATTTCATCCTCGTTCCGAGAAGAACAATACATCCCAAGAAGGTATTCCAGCACATAGACCGGAACATTGGCACCTTCTTTGATCTTTTTAGTCAGGTCTTTGCGGACTATTTTACCGGCAAAATAGGTATGCAGTTTTTCTAACAAGTCATCTGTACCGTTGCCAGTTCCTTGTTCCAACTCACTCATGCGCTCACCACCTTATACGCTAAAGCCAAAGTCATCGGCAAAAGCAATATCCATTACCACACCATGCCGGAAGACTGCCAAATCATTCTTTTCATCATAAGCCACCAGATAATATCGCTTGGCCTTATCATACTGTTTATTTTTAAAGTTGAACCTCAGCCGGAAGATTCTCTTTTGCGGATCAACATCCTTTTTATCTGCAACATAGATACACTCATTGGAGATTTTCTCATTGTCTTCGGAAATAAAGAAGACCTTATAGCTGGTTGCCTTGACCACATCACTGACCGGTTCCGATTGAATGAAATCTAAGGAAGAAATCAGGTTCGTGATCTTTTGAACCATGCTGACCAGCATAATCTGCGCCGGACGGGTTTCCATATGTCCTTTTTCCGTCTTCACATCAATCACAGGCACAATCATTTCCTGCGGCGAAGAGCCACCATGGACATAATTCTGGCCACCCCCGGCTACCTTGAACACATTGGAGCTGACCGGGAAAGATACCACTTTATTGTCACTGTTATCAAGGATTCTGCCCATCGAGACGGAGACAACTCCATCATCCTGCACTGGTTGTTCTGAGATGATAAAGCGGCGGTTGACAAGGGCTTCCTTACCGGCAGCATTGGCAATCTTATCACTTTCTTGCAGCCTGTCCCGTTTATAGATAAAGCCATGATCCGCTGTCACGATACAATGCTGGGTATTGGCGCTGACAGATAGACGCTTAATCAACGCAAAGATTTCATCAATTGCTTCTTCGCAGGCAGTAAAGACCTCATTTTCTGTATTCGGCTTATCCCCACGGGCATCAATCTGGTTGTGGTAAATATAGACCACATCCATACCGGTAAATATCTCTCGCAGTTCAGCCTTTTTCATCGTTTTTACAGCATCAAATTGAACGCACCGGCTGTTAGACGCATAGTTTTTTAAGATTGCCTCACGCTGCTTCAAATCATCGCAAGGCATCCCATCAACCAGCACCTTGTAATCATCGGTCATTTCCAACGTCTTATGCGGCAGCAGAGCAGCCATCCCCAGCCTTGTATATGATGGTAGCACACTCAGCATGGCATTCAATTTAACGGTACATTTTTCGTCGTCTTGCAATTTCAAGAAAAGCGAACGCCCCACTTCATAGCGCAGGGCATCAGAAATAATCACAACGACCCGATCCTTGCTGGAACGGATATATTGATTATAGAAATTGCGCTGCAATGGTAGGACAGGCAACCTATCCTCTTTAACCAGACAAGAGTTCCATTTGGTAAGCACCTTAGAGAGATATTCATTGGTGTAGATATTCTCAATCAAGTCACGCAGTTTCTCGAAAAATGTGTTTTCACTTAGCTGATTATAATAGTAATAGAACTTTCGATAGTGCTTATCAATCAAGCAGTCGGAAGCAAGGTACTGATCCACAATGCCTTTGAAGCTGTCTTGGCCATGATAGTTGGCTGCCAAAATCAAATAATAGGCATTTTCTAAAAGAAGATACTTAACCTGACAGCTTTCTCCGAAATGCTTTTTGCGGCGTTCCTGACAAACCGCAGGAATAGTGAGGTCACCCAGCTTTGCCCCGCTATCCTCGTTCAAAAGTCTGTCATTCACCCAACTGATCATAAAACGATCTA
This sequence comes from Desulfosporosinus sp. Tol-M2, assembly GCF_059735615.1. Classification (NCBI taxonomy): domain Bacteria; kingdom Bacillati; phylum Bacillota; class Clostridia; order Eubacteriales; family Desulfitobacteriaceae; genus Desulfosporosinus; species Desulfosporosinus sp. Tol-M2. The sequence goes on along the minus strand of NZ_JCAIJG010000018.1, from coordinate 7,812 downwards.
TTACCGCAAAGGTATCACATGCAAGCAGATCCTCCGGCTTATAAGTCTCAAACGCAGTAGCTACATTCAGCCCATTGGCAACATAGGCTGAGATTTCATTATATTTCGCTCGGTACAGCACGTTGTTCATAAGGCTATCCAGAAATGCAATAATATTACCGGATTTATAGGACACAAAGCTTTTCCAGGCCTGGGGCGGCTCACCATGAAGATATCGTTCTGTATAGGTCACAAACATAGTAATGGTCAGCTTCTCCAGGGTCGGCTTCACGTCGGTATAGCCAAACTGTTCCTCGCAAAGCCGCCAGAAGGCAGCAAGCAGATCGTATTTTTCAAACTCCGCAAGGAACTTATTGTCTTCAAGGCTGTCATCCGTCAGGACAACACGCACAACCTCATCGAAAAAGGCAGTTCTGGTCTTGCAGAGCACGCTCATCAGCGCCACTTCAATGGTTTCTCTGGTAAAGTTCTCAATTTCCAAATCATAGAATCGCTGAGTGCGCTCCTTGGCTCCAAAGAACTTGATATATTTTTGAATGACTGGTTTGTACTGTGCATCAATTCCGAGGTCAGCGGTGAGCAAGGATGCCCGGTCTGCGAAGAACTGCTTAGAATAAAGCAGTGTATCCTCCAGATGATTATCTCGCACATTTGGCCGTGGAAATGGAGCATAAATTAGATAGTTGGTCGTACGATCCTGACGCTCCAGAAAGTATTTAGTATAGAACTGGTTATCCTGTTCCAAGTGATAAACCTTGGCATTGACCAGCTCCAGTGTATCAATATCATCAGTGAACTCCGCTTTATCATCATACCAGAAAACTAGTTTTCTGGTTTCTCCGGTAAATTCAGCATTGAGTTTGTCGGTGATTTGTTTGAGGTTCAATTCGGCCATAACACAAACCTCCTTTCTGCATTAGATTTTTGCCAGCACTTCAAGCTTCTGGCCGTCGGTACCTGTCTGGACTTTTTCGTAGTTGACCTTCACGCCATCATCCAAATCTATGGCAATACGCGCAAGAGCTAAATGAGCAATTTTCTCATCATATTCTTTGGTTTCTTTCAGCTGCTTCATAAGCTTTTCTTTCCGTTTTGTAGCAGCGGTCACTTCACGGGCATTGCCGCTGTTCTCTATGGTTTCCTGCATTCTGGAAATCTCGTTATCATACACACGCTGCATACGGTGGAGGTAATCAATACGCAAGTTGCCAATGGTATCTGCATTATAACGGTGCATATAGACAAGAGCCTTAAAACCGTCAGTTTTTCCGCTGTTAAACAGCCAATATATCGGGCGCTTCTGATAAACTTTGCAATGATCCTTGAAAAAATCCTTAACAAAGTAGTTGCGAATAATCTCTCGTGATGTATTACCTTTGTTTCCCAACGCTTTTGCAATAAAATCAAGATTTTCTTCAACTGTTTCTTCACCATATACTTTCTTAACAAACATGACAAACAGACCTACTATATCATCTTGAAAGTATTCATCATCAGTGATCGGTATTATATTATCTTTGTCTGGGATAAACGTACTGTACTTGCTATTATCCCATTGTCCACCTGCGAAAGCCAATCCGTGAAGATCCAAGGAATATCTACCGAACATGCATCCGACAGCATAAGAAACAAGCCCCTTAATATCACTTACTAAATCTGCTTTATAAAGCGTTACATCTTTATCTTTTACAGCCGGAGTAAGTTCATCTTGTAATCCGTAAATATTAATAAATATTTTATTTAATTCTTCCTCATTCTCTTTTAGTTGAGTGAAACGATTATTGCACTCATTCTGCCAATTTTCAAATGCAGATTGCACAGAATCGCCATTAATTAATGGGTGCTTGGTAAAATCCCACGATGTTTCAAAACAATCCCAATCGAGCCTAGAAATTTCTATATTCTCTTTAGCTATATTACATATCTTATTTTCAAAAATTGCACTTCGTAAATATGGAACATTATTTACACTATCTATTGTGAAACCAAGCGTTGGGTTAATTATTTTAAGAATTTTATTTACGACATTTGTATTCAAAAGTGCAATCAAAAAATAATCAATACTTGTATTCATATTAAAATACACTGCGTTCGAGGTAACATCATTCAGCATGCCTTCAGTGCATAATTTGCTACTAAATGTTTCACCAATTAAAGAAAAAGCAATGCTTTTTTTGAAGTAATTATCCGATGTCCTTAATCTATACGTAGATTTTGACACAGTATTTTTTATATCGAATGCATTATTATGTAAATTAATTACATATTCAATATTGCCATACCATTTTTTAACTCCGCCACCTTTGTTATATCTATACCATTTATACTGTTTAGAATAAATATCATCATATTTGCGAGCTTCACTATTAGTATTACATTTAGAAACCTCATACCATTTCCTCAAAAAAATCTCATTTTTTCCTGTTTTTATACCGCTATCCACTTTAAATTTTGTAGATATGTTTTTACTATCCTTGAATATTTCTTTTAATTTATCTGAACACCAATATGAGAATACAAAATTTGGCATTTCGTAAAACTCGTAATGTGACAAGACTGTATTTCTTGAATTATTGGTTGGAAAAACCAACGGTATTTCATTATCTAAATCTCTTTCGTTCATATAAATATAATTGCCATAATAGCTCAGAGTTCGTTTACTCAATATTATTGCAACAGTTGAAAATCCCAACATTAACTTAATGTCCATGTGCAATAAAGAAACTACACTCTCTTGATTCAATATATTTTCTCTAATATTTAGATACGCTGGTAAAAACATCCACGATTCTGTCGTAATCATACTAATATAACCATTTTTTTTACAAAGCAAGTTACATTTTATTATAAACATACTTATTAAGTCCGTATTAAAAGCAGCATAATTTTGCTTTGACCATTCTACGAACTTGTAATTCATATCATCAAGATCCCGATATGGAGGATTTGTAACAACCACATCATATTGCTGTGCAATAACCATTCCAATATTAAGCAGGACACTAAGTTGTTTCTGTGTAGCTTCCAAACCTATGGTTTCCATTGACATTTGTTCATTATCTTCAAACTTACATATAAAACTAAAAAGTAAATCCCAGTTATAGTGATCGACACTCAATATAGAACCGTATTCCTTCGCATCAGTAAATGTATCCAGCAAATTTTGTATATGAAAGGCTGCTGTGTTTCGCTCTATCTCGTCCATGCCAGCGCCAAAGTATTGAAGCTGACTGCGATTGATGTCATTGCTTTCCTGAATAACGTAGACATGGCAATCCGTTTCACCGTTGAGAATACGACGGTTATACTGTCTTGCCTTCATCATTACGGCAAAATAGGCTAGCTGATAGGCACGATTGTCGATATCCAGACCATAAATATTATTTTCTACAATGTTCTTAGCCGCATCACGCTGGCTGTAGCCGTAGCTTTCATAAATCTGCATCAGCACATCGAAAGCGTACACCAAAATATGACCACTGCCCATACAAGGATCGATCACCTTAATGTCTTCCGGGTGTATAGTCTTGTATTCCTCGCGGATGACCTCCAGCTGCTTTTGAACATCGGCTTCCTGCTCAGCCTCGTCCAGATAATACTTCCACTCAGCTTTCAGGGCATCGTTTGGATGACCTTCCAGCCACAAACGACCAAGGCTGTTTTCCACCATATAGCGGACGATCCAATCCGGCGTAAATAGCTGCGTAGCCGCTGGAATATGCTCTTTCGTGATCTTCACGTTCTTTTTAAGCAGAGCAAAGGTTTCATCTTTAGGTTCAGTATTGTAATACTGATACATCCAGCCGATGATCTCAACCTGCCCCTCTTTGGACACATTAAAGTCATCCTCAGAAATATCATGTACCAGATGATATACCACGCCATCCTGATCTGTAAAAGCTACATTCATCAGAAGCTCGGTATAGTCATTAGTTCGCTCAAACAGCTCCGGCAGAATGGCATTCAACGCGTTGCACTGCTTGATAAAAAGCATACGAAAAAGCTCATCCAAATGATTGTCATTTTTCAGCTGCATAATACGGTCTTTTTCATAGGGAGTATACTCCAAGTCAGCATCCATGGGATGTGTAACTAAATCTGGCTCGGACTTATTGCTGCTTTCCGAGGATAGTACCCGAATATGAGTTGGCAGATAGTCGTTTACTTCCATGAAACGCACGGCAATCAGGCGATTGAACCAAGTGTAGGCAACTTCTTCAACCAGATTTTTATAGGCAGTCTTATAATCGGTCTGGCTGGCCTTGCGCTGAATTTCCTCAGCCAACTTTTTACGTTGTTCAATTTCCACACTGGTAATGGAGTACGGCTCCTTTGTGCCAATATCAAAAAACTGAACTGTCTGTGTGGACTGGGGCAGAGGGCTATTAATTTCTTTCTCCGTGATTCCAAGCAGTCCGGCTTTATATGTGATCTCTGCGATGAGCTTGTTTCTTGCCCATATTGCATAGTTTTTAATTGCTGTCTTATTCATCTGCGCTTCCTCCTGATTGCTTGTGGATTGCTTAAAACAGCATCGCTTTAAGCCCTCATAAACAATCTCTTTAACAAATAAATCCTGTTTGCCAATTTCATTGCAAACTTGTTAATCAACGAAACGGATAGTTTGTTGATTACTCTCATTTCTTATTAAACAAAACGGCTATTTCGTTTAATAACGTTTTCGCTTAATCAACAGTTTGCTGGTTTCGTTTAATAATGCATTATCTAAAAACGTTGATATAATCTGTTCATGCGGTTTTCTCCCAGGTAAACTAGAACTCAATATTGACAATCGTATCCTCATCCAGCTCTTTTAGAATCTGTTCTTTCAGCGCAGCCATATATTTATCTATATCCTGAGCGGTCTCAATCTGCCAGGAAGCAGACAGGCTGATCGTCTTGATGCTGATGCTCTTTCGCTTTTTCATCTTAGGCTGTGGTTTGGGCTCCGGGTTTTCGCCATCAACATAAGGAGAGGTTCCTTCGGCGACTTTATCCTTGGCAATCTGCTCATCCCTCTTGGACATTTCATTGAGCAGACGGACTTTCAGGGCATCCGCTTCCACTTTAATGTTCTGCAAAGTCGCCACATTATTGCAATGGGTGGCCTTGTCATGAATTTCACTAAACAGCCTGATGAAGCGGTCGCTGAACTCTGCCTTATAGGACTTGGTGTTAAGAACTGCAAACACCCTGGTTCTAGCATCGTTAATGGCGGCCAGTATTGGAGCTTCCATGCTTGTCAGAACACGCATATAGGCATCATTAAAGTGATCCAACAGTTCTGGCAGTTTCGGAATTTCACTGTACGGTGCCTCTTTTTTCAGAATAGCTTTCACCGCAGCAACGTATTCTTCGACCCTGTCATCCACAATAAAGGTCTTGCTTTCATCGTAAATGTTCATCAAGCGCAGCGCACGTTCAAAGATGGTCTTCTGCTCACCGGCAAAGAATGCTTTGACCGGCTCATAATCCTCAGCAAAGTCAAGGTAAGCGTCTCTGTCAGAAGGGATTTTCTTAAAAAATTCCATAGGGGATTGAATCTGAATGGTCGTACGCAGCAAGCTCTTACCCGTGGCGACAGTCTTTTTGCCTGGCAAAGACTGGTTGTTATCCATAATTTCAAATTTCTCCAGCTCATTGAGCACATTCTGGCTGTAGGTCTGGAAGGAACGCATCATCGAATCATCGTCATCATTGACACTGGAAACGCCAAACAACTCCTTCATGACTTCGCGAACAGCCTTTTTCTGTTCTGGGCGGGATTTTTCCCGCAGTTCGGCGAGCAGCTTTTCCACGTATTCTTTCTTGGTGATATAACGGACGATTTCTTCCTCCGATTTATTGAGCAGCGTAACACTGCTGCCATTCACGGTGAAGGAAACATCGCCGTTCTTAAACAGTTTTGCAACCAGCCATTCCACATCATCTTCCACAAAGCCGTAAGGAGCTTTCATGAAGCGATCCATTAAGCTTTTCAGAGAGGTTTTCAGGTGCATGGCGGAATTGCCGGCAATGTAGCTAAGCATGTCATTCAGGGCATGCACATTCGGTTCTGTGCCACCTTCGAGAGTCAGAGTCTGCTGTTTGGAAGTTTTAAATAAGGCCCGGATATTAGCTTCACTCATCGCCGCATCAATATAAGGCAGCTTGTGGTAAACAGTGGCCACAAGGCGGCCAAGGGCATCATTGATCCGAGAAGTTACTTCCTTGGAGCCAATCTGTGCTTTGTCACCATTGACATAGATATTCGCATTCTTCATGGCCTCCACCAAGAACAACTTGGCATTGCCGTTTCTTTCACGCATTTCTACACGCTTGGCTTCTTTGATCTGCTCAAACTTAGCCAGGGCATTAGAAGTGGTCAGACGTAGATATTTTTCAATTTTCAGTGCACTTCTCAGTTCGTTCAAAAAGGCAGCGTCATTTGGCAGCACGACAAGCACTTCCTTGCCCTGGCCGGATATCATACGAAGCGTTGTTTCCTCCTGACCGTAGTCGGAGCTTGGGGTCAATACCCGCACCCCGATATCATAGTTCTGGTTGGACTTATACGGACGCTCGTCCACCATCTGGTTAAAGGCAAAGCTATACCGTCCATTAAAGGCCGGATAGCGGTATTTTTTATCGCTGAAGATATCTTCAAAAATCAACTCGGAAACCTTGCTGATCACCTCAGCCATTTCCACATTCTGACTTTCAATTTCACGGTTGATTTCCTGTTCTTCATCCGTCAGGAAGACATAGATGTCACCATTCTTCTGCACCAGCATCTGACGAACAAGAACTTTAAGAGCTTCCTCGACCTGCTTTTTCAAAGCAATACGGTCGGTATCAATTTCCGCGATCATCAGGCTGGTGATATTATCAATGTTGGCGGTAATCTCTTTGACATATTTGATCATAAAAAGGGTTTTCAGGACGTTGACATTGAAACAATCTGCTTTATGGTCAGGATTGATGTAGTTATTGTCCATTGCCCGGGTGATAACACCCTTATGGCTGTGATCCAAGAACTGGTGCAGTGCATCATAGAAAACATTGAAGGGAATCATGGCCCCGTCCTGCTCATTCATCAGTTTCATCGCCGATTCCTTGAACAAGGCAATCATGGAACGCTCGCCCTCCGACAAATGCTTACCGGATGCGCCATGGGTTCTGATGGAAGTCAACACGCTTGCAAGCAGGTTGAACTGATAAGGCACAAAAGGGTAAACAGCAGCAAAGTCATTGTCATCAGCATACAGCTTTTTCTCCACCCCATCATTGAAAACGATCAAGTTCTTGATGATGGTTGCTTTTTGCTCATAGAGCAATCGCAGAGTCTGTTCCGCAGTAGTGGTTTTAGCTAAGATTCTTTTCTTGATCACTTCATCCACGTTGGCCGAGGAAAGTGAAAGGCGGGTATCAAAACGCCCCTGGATTTTAGAGAAGTCATTGCCCTTTGTTTTGGTGACGGAATCAATATCCTGCTGGCTGGTTACAACGATCCAGACCTTACCCTGACAAGCCGTTCCCAAGTCCTCAGTCACGGTTTGCAGGTTCAGCATCAATTTAGAATCATCACCTATGTACTGACCAATCTCATCCACCAAAAAGACTATGTGATGGTTGTGGCCTTTCCGGTCGAGGTATTCCTTAACCATTTTGGCAAAGTTTTCGATGCTAATGCGATAAGGTTCCGTTGCTTTTTCACACCAGTTCCTTGCAGCCGCCTCACTCATGAAATCCATTTCGCCCAGAACATCTACAATACTATCCTGAATGAAATCAAATTTATTTCTGGATTCTTCCCACGTTTTACCAAAATCT
>NZ_JCAIJG010000148.1:0-1230 GCF_059735615.1 Desulfosporosinus sp. Tol-M2 | reverse complement strand
TGCCTAATCCCTGTTCCATCGGTGTCAACTTTACCGCCTCCAAGATTAAGATCGATAACTCCCATTAATTGTGACGTACTCGTGGGTCAGATCACACCCCCAGGCTGTTGCCTGCTCTTCCCCAATGTGCAGGTTCAAGCTAATATGAACGTCTTTTAACCCCAGGATTTCCTTAGCCTTATCTTCCGAAAACGCTACCCCTCTTCCCGCTTGGGCGACAATTAAATCCCCTAAAAAAATATCCACAAGGCCTGGATCAAACTCCGCTCCGGCATAGCCTGCCGCCGTAATAATCCGACCCCAATTAGCATCTTCTCCGAAGAGGGCAGTTTTTACCAAGCTGGAGCCACAAATACTCCGGGCAATTATTCGGGCGTCTTCTTTTGTTTTCGCTCCGGAGACCGTGACTTCCATAAACTTGCCGGCGCCCTCCCCATCCCGGGCAATATCTTGAGCCAGCCGGACGCACATCCTCTTCACCATTTTCTCAAAGTTCAACAAATCTTCCCCACTCAGCGTTATTCCAGAGGCCCCATTCGCCAAAAAGAGGACCATATCATTGGTGCTGGTGTCCCCATCTACGGTCACCATATTGAAACTTCCCTCGACCGCTTCATGCAAGATACGCTGCAAATCCGAAGCAAGAATGAGCGCATCGGTCGTCAGAAAACCCAACATAGTTCCCATATTGGGATGAATCATGCCGGATCCTTTAACCATCGCTCCCAGACGGACCACTCCGCCCTGAGAACAGGGAAGTTCCCAGGCATGTTCTTTAACGGTCGTATCCGTGGTCATAATCGCTAGTGCTGCCCGATGTGCTCCGTCATCTGAAGTTTTCTTCTGCTCACGAATATCCTTGGCCATATCTCCCAGGAGCTCCTTACTTGCCGCCCGTATGCCACTTAAGACCCGCTCAAGCGGCATCTCGACCCCGATCACGCCGGTTGAGGCCACAAGAACATCCTCCGTTGGCAGAGCCAAAGCCAAGGCTGCACTTTGCGCCATCGCCAAGGCAGCCTGATCACCGGATTCTCCGACACAAGCATTGGCATTCCCACTGTTAATCACAACCGCTTGGGCTAATCCATTCCGCAAATGGCGCTGCGTTAAATAAAGAGGGTGCGCTTTGACCAGATTTCGCGTATAAACACCGGCAGCTTGCGCTTGAACCTGCGAAAAAACGAGTGCCACATCATATTTGTCCGTATACTTAATTCCTGCCTGGAC
>NZ_JCAIJG010000084.1:0-2933 GCF_059735615.1 Desulfosporosinus sp. Tol-M2 | reverse complement strand
CATCCGAGCGGATTGCAAGAGCTCTGAGTACCGCGACATGTCAGGTTTTAAAGGGCGGCATTATTCACCTCGACGATGTTGGCGGTGCGATCGCATTCCAAAAGATCCGCAACAAAAAAGGCAAACTTGTGGATACGCTGGCATTTTCGGACAAAGATGAAATTGCGCAGGACTACAAGTTAATCCAGGATACGTTCGGCCAAGATTTCTACAATATCTATTTGCGGCAGGAGGTGTTCAACAAATTCCTGAAGAAGATATCTCTATAGCATAACAAAATTTATATGTGATCCAAACGCGAAAAAGCCCATAGTTTCAATGACTATGGGCTTATCACCTTTTTTAAACTGTAAAAGTCAGGCCGAAGAATCAGGTACGATTTATACAACAAAAAAAATACTTGTATCAGTCGCCCCAAAAAATAGAGCAGCAAAGAAAGGCTTGTGTTATAATTAAGCGGGAATCGTTAGAAGCTTGAGATAAAAAGTAAAGGGGTGAAAAAATGGAACAAATCCTCACTCAGATTCTTTCTGAACTACAGGCCCTGCGTGAAGGTCAGTCTCGGCAGGGAGAAGACCTATCTTCTCTGAAAAAAGATGTTCGCGAGATCAAAACGGAATTACGCTTTGTCTGGGAAGACATCAAGAAACTGGATAGCCGTCTCTCTGCACAAGGAGAGGAACTTGTCATCCTAAAACGGTTAAAATAAGATCGCTTCGAATATGAGGAAGCGTCGGGAGAGTTCAGATGATCGATAGCCATAGCCACATCCTGCCCGGAATGGACGACGGATCAAAAAACATGGCGGAAACGCTGGGAATGGTACGTCAGTTGCACGAAGCAGGCTTTAAGACACTGATTGCCACGCCACATGTCCTGGAAGGAAGGGATTTCTTAAGCCCTACGGAAATTTTGACTGCAACGGAACAGGTGCGCCAAGCGGTTACCGAGGCTGGTATTCCGGTTGAAATTCTACCCGGCGCTGAGAACTATATCTTCCCGGACCTGGTTAAGTGGGTGCGTGCCGGAAAACTGCTGACCCTGGGAAATACAGGAAAGCATATCCTTATCGAGTTTCCGCTGCTGGAGATACCTCACTATGCGGATCAAGTGTTTTTTGAGCTCCAAGTCCTGGGGATAACACCGGTCCTGGCTCATCCCGAACGATATAGAGACTTATCCGATCAGCCGGAGCGTATCCTTGATTGGGCCAGGAAGGGGATTCTCCTTCAACTGGATTTAAGAAGTTTAAGTGGACATTATGGTCCCCAGGCAAGGCAGTTAGCCGAAATCATGCTCAACAGTGATCTAATCCACGTTATAGGCTCAGACGCTCACCACGTTTCCAGCAGGGAGTTAACCTATTTAGAAGGACTCCAGAGCATCCAGGAAATCGTGGGTAAGACACGATACCAGGAATTGACGAGGCTAAATCCGCAAACGGTCCTTGAAGGGAATCCTCTGCAGGGCGATAGGAATTATTTCCTCAAGGGGTCAAGTATTAAGAAAAGGCGAAGCCGATTTTGGAATTTGTTTAGGCGATAAAAAAACGGGAACAGAGGGCCGAATGTAATTAATTAACATTTATAGATGGAGTTTGCAGTAATAGAATAAATTTTTATACTTTTTTTTGGTTTTAGAGGATTTTTTAATATAGTTGTCGAAATATACAGTCTATGTAGAAAATTGGTAAAATTTTCCTGGGACTATGGGCCTAAGTTCAATTGTTACTAATGCAGGAGCAAGGTAAAGACTGTTTCATGTCGTTACACATTAATACGGTTGAGTGGGCAAGTTGGGAGGTTAGATAATAAGCTTTGAATTTTTTTAAATAACTAGTTTATATAAGTAGATTTTGTGTATTATGTTAACTTAATTGATTAATAAGGGCAAATTCAGTGAAAGCTGAAGACGCAAAATCACGGGCCTAATGTCTTAAGACGATGGCAGCCGGATTACCGACATCTAGGCATAGAATGTGTAGATTTCTTCTATTCGGTAATTTGGATTTTTTATTTATAGAGAAAGTAAATAGTACTTAATTTAAACGACCATCTAAGGTCCATTACGTTTTCATAGATTGGCTGTATAGAAAGGTATAGATTATGCAATAGAAATTGATATGGTTTTAGTTGGTTCGTTTGGAGGGATTAAATGAAAAGGTTAATAGATATTCTTTTTGGCCTGATACTATTAGGTATTTTAAGTCCCTTGTTACTTATAATTAGCCTAGTTATAAAAGTTGATTCGAAAGGACCAGCGTTATTTAGCCAAAGAAGAATCGGAAGAAATAACAAAGAATTTGTTCTATATAAGTTTCGAACCATGCGAACTGAGGCTCCCAATGTGGCGACCCATTTACTGAAGGATCCTCAAAGCTATATAACTTCTTTCGGGAAGTTCTTAAGAAAGAGTAGTTTGGATGAGCTGCCTCAATTGTTAAATATAATAAAAGGTGATATGACGTTTATTGGACCACGTCCTGCCTTATATAATCAGTATGATTTGAAAAAGTTAAGAACTAGGTGTGGGGTACACAGGCTAAGACCCGGCGTTTCGGGGTGGGCTCAGGTAAACGGGAGAGATTGTCTGGAAATAAGTGAAAAAGACAATTATGATTGCTATTACTTAGAACATCAGAGTTTAGGCTTCGATTTAAAAATATTATTATTTACTTTTCTAAAGGTTCTTCGGGCAGAAGGGGTTCGAGAAGGGATCCGAAATCCAAATAAGGTTGAGAAAAGAGAAAGTGCAATGTGAAACTAATTCGGTTGCTATAATAGGGAGTAAGGTGGAAATTTTTTATGTGACTGAAGTAATGCCCGGGGCTATTATCAATGCTGGTACTAAGATTGGGTAGCATGTTATTGTGAATACGGCCTTATGGTGACGGTTGAATCCCTGAGAGAATATATTCTTGGAGGAAACAAGAG
>NZ_JCAIJG010000091.1:0-1523 GCF_059735615.1 Desulfosporosinus sp. Tol-M2 | reverse complement strand
TTCCGGGCGTGGAATCGATCACTTACGCGAGGTCGGGATTCAGGTGGACGTGGGCCTAATGTTTCATGAAGCCTCCCTCATTAATGAAGTCTTTCTTAAAGTAATCACGACCGGCTTACCCTTTGTCGTTTACAAAACAGCGATGACTTTAGATGGTAAAATCGCCACTGAGACCGGCGATTCATCCCGGATGACTGCGGTTTTTTCCCGCCAGAATAACATCGTAACGATCACGTAATTGATGAACATATTGCCGGGAAACTTCCGTAGTGACCCAGCGTGAATCGCCGGTCTCAGTGGCGATTTTACCATCTAAAGTCATCGCTGTTTTGTAAACGACAAAGGGTAAGCCGGTCGTGATTACTTTAAGAAAGACTTCATTAATGAGGGAGGCTTCATCAAACATTAGGCCCACGTCCACCTGAATCCCGACCTCGCGTAAGTGATCGATTCCACGCCCGGAAACAAGTGGATTGGGATCTTTCATGGCGACGACAACTCGTTTAATCCCGGCGCGGATCAGCGCCTCTGCGCAGGGAGGCGTTCGTCCATAATGAGAACATGGTTCCAAGGTAACATAAGCGGTAGCGTCGCAGGCCTGCTTCCCCGCAGCGGCGAGAGCATGAACCTCAGCATGAGGAGTACCTGCCTGAAGGTGATACCCTTCTCCGACGATCTGTTCATCCTTGACGATAACACAGCCAACTAGAGGATTAGGACTGGTTCGCCCTATTGCCTTAATGGCTAAATCAAGTGCTCTGGTCATGAACTTTTCATCGTTCAAATTGAACGGACTTGATGCTTGCATATAGAATCCCTCTCATACAATAAAAAACACCCAAGTCTTCTCCGGGTGTTTGGGTCAGAAAGTTACAGCTCAAAAAAAGCGCAAATACGCCTCATTCTATCTGTTCCTCTTCTCATCCAGACTTTACTGTCGGCCCCGGAATGTCACCGGATCTGCCAAAAGGCTCGCGGGCTTTACCGCCGGTAGGGAATTTCACCCAACCCCAGAGGAATACTACAGTATATTAAATTAATTATAGTTTACTCCAGACTTTCGATTTTAGCAACCTTATTATTTGCCAAGCAGGGAGAAGAATTCTTCCCGTAATAAACCCATCAGAATGGCGTCGTGATATTTTCCTAACACAAAACGTGCTTCCCGCTGACGACCTTCAAGCTTGAAACCGACTTTTTCATAAACCTTGATAGCCCGAATATTTCCATCCCAAGTATCCAGCGAAATTCTGTGGAAATTCCACTGCGTAAAAAGGAAGCGCGCAAAGGTGATTAAGGCATCTGTGCCATAGCCTTTACCCCAATATGTTTTATTCCCAAGAACAATAAAGAGCGTGGCCGATTGAGCAGGGATATTAACTTCCTTAAAGCCTATAGTCCCAATGAGCAGTTTGTTTTCAGCCAAAATAGCATAGCGATAGGTATCCGGCAATTCGTCGAGAAACTTGACCGTAAGCTGCTCTTTGCTTAGCAGGGTATTTAAGGGCCAAGCCCCACTGGAC
>NZ_JCAIJG010000143.1:0-11245 GCF_059735615.1 Desulfosporosinus sp. Tol-M2 | reverse complement strand
GAGTCGGCGAGAATCCAGGTTTCAACCAAAACACTCAAGGTACCCTTGATCCGGTAATCAAATACGCTGCTTATGACTGCCCGGAGACAGTTGAAGTGGCAGATGTTAATTCCGATGGGAGAGCGGACGTAATTGTTTTGAATGCTGGTTGGAATACCCTGAGCCTTTACTTGCAAGATACTAATGGAAGTTTAATGGCGTATTCCAGTTACCAGATTCCTTATGCCTCGCACTATAACCCTCAGGGCCTTGCTGTAGGTGACTTCAATTCAGACGGAGATGCTGATGTTGCTATCGCCGATTATAACAATGGATTAGTAATACTTTATAGTTCACCTTCAGTTGTTCCGGTAACAGGTATTAGCTTGAATAAGACTGTTGCCACACTTACCGCAGGTGAAACAGAGACCTTAACTGCGACAATTACTCCATCTAACGCTACGAACCAGAGTATAAATTGGGCATCGGATAATCCGGAAGTTGCGACAATAGATGATAGCGGAAGGGTGATAGCGATAGCACCCGGAACAGCCAATATCACCGCAACCACGTCAGATGGCAGCAATCTTAAAGCAACTTGCGTTTTAACTGTTAAGGCCGTTAATGTCCCAGTAACCGGAGTTACTATTAATAAAACGATCGATTATATCCCCATAAAAAATACTGATCAACTTTTTGCAATGATTATACCTACAAATGCAACCACCAAAGATGTAACTTGGACTTCCAGTAATAAAGCAATAGCTACGGTCAGCAGTACGGGACTGGTAACAGCACTGAAAACCGGAACAACTATTATAACAGTTAAAACTAAAGATGGCGGTTTTACAGCGACATGTGAAGTTGTTGTAAAAAAATCATTTAAAATGTAACTGGCGCACTCTAAAATTTCTCCTTATAGCACCCACTGGTATAGTCCATTGGAAGATGGCACATTCAGACCTTAGCATGTCCTCCGCCGGGGTTAAATCTACCCAAACTAAGGGACTATGGGATATTGCAAGGGAGTGTTAGTATTAGTTTGGCAACGATTGTAGGTATACCATTTGGGGCGAAGATATACTAAAAATATAGCAATAGTGACTTGGAAAACTGTCTTGCCATAGGCTAAGTCCGCTACCCCGAACTACTCTATGCAGACAGTTTTCTTTTATGAGGCGAACCCCGCCGGGGTGGCTGTCTGATCAGGACAAGCAATATCTATGAAATGGATATGTTTGATAAGTAAACAGTAATAGGAATACAAAGTAGGCCAGGTCGTCATTAGGACGGCTGGCTTTTTGTTTTTTCTTGGATTATTTTCACGATCTTAGGAGGAAATAGAGGAAAGATGTGGAAATATTCAGAGGCGATTTTCATGAGCGACAGAGAGTTTTGATTGATTTGGAGAGGGATGTTTTGAATGTTTAGCACCAGTGAGCATGAATAATTCATAAATAGTCTCTGTTAACACATCTATTATGACAAACATATGTCGTTTTAGTTTTGCCACAAATTACATATTACGGTAGAGTTAAAGGAAAGAAGAATTTAGGAGTTTGAGATGATTGATTTAAACCATACGGAAAGGTTATTAAATCTTGTATATATGATTCAAAAATCTCCCGGAATTCAAGCGGGAGAACTAGCTAAGATATTTGGGAGGACCACCCGGACAATTCAAAGGGATATTAGTAACCTGCGTAAAGCGGGATTTAGCATTGCCTCATCAACAGGAGCTGCCGGAGGGTTCAGGTCGCGTGGTTCGTATTATTTAAAACCGCTGGTTTTTACCGGAGAGGAGGCTCTGGCGATCTTTGTGGCGTCAAGAGTACTGCTGGAGCAGAAAGGGTTTCCGTTTCGCGATGATCTGGAATCGGCGTTGGCTAAAATCTCTCAGGTCATCCGGGAGAAAGACAAGGATTTCTTTAAAAGTCTGGAGCCCCGCACCAGCATTGTAGTGAAACAGATCAAAGATTACTATCCATGGGGAGAAGTGTTTACGGAGATTAACCAGGCTATCCTGGACCGCGCCATCATTGAGATTACATACGATTCCTACAACAGCGGCACGGTCTCTGTCCGCAAGGTCAATCCCTATCACATTATGTTTAGGGAAGGGTGTTGGTATCTTATCGCTTACTGTCACCGGCGAGAAGAGATCCGGATTTTCCGGGTAGATCGGATTAAAGACTTGAGAAAGACGGATAAGCAATTTTCAAGTCCCGAAGACTTTTCCCTGCACGAGTATTTTAAGAAAAGCTGGCAGATGGGTAAAGGGGAACCGGTTACGGTAAAGGTCCGCTTCGAGCCGCCGGTTTCCCGGCTGATCCGGGAAAATACCTGGCATCCGACCCAGGAGATTAAGGAACTGGAGGGAGACAGCCTGATCTATACCGTACAGGTGGAAGGGACATGGGAGATAAAACAGTGGATCTTGGGATGGGGTGCGGCGGCGGAATGTTTGGAGCCGGAGGAGCTGCGGGAGGAGATTGGAAGAGAGGTATGGGAAATGATAGGTAGATATAGGTTACCAGAGCTTTCCAGAAGAAAAAGACTAAGTAAGTAGGGTTAACTAAGTCTTTTTATGACATAATTAGAATTGCTTTCGCTTTCATTTTTGTATTTGATTTACGTATCGGCTCCTTAAAATGTTAATGAGTTTATGTATATTTCATGGGTTAACTGAAAGGAAGTAGGTAATGAGGTGAAGGATAATAAAGATAAGGAGAAGAGTAACCCGAAGTTTATAGCGCACCGACGTGAAAAGGACGGAGAAGAGCAGTCCCTGGAAAGACATCTTGAAGAAACATCCTTCTTTGCGGGGGAATTCGCTAAGAAAATTGGTTTGAAAAAGCATGGAGAACTCATTGGTTTATTACACGATTTTGGAAAAGCAACGTTTGAATTTTATCAATATATTGGATCAGCGACGGGTTTAATTGATCCCGATGAGGATGATTATATAGATGCATCCGGAAAAAAGGGGAGAATTGATCATTCCAGTGCAGGTGCTCAAATCATTTATCATTATTTTTCTGATAAAGGAAAAGTAAGTACTTTTACCTCCCAAATCTTATCTTTAATCATAGCCTCGCATCATTCCGGAATAATAGATTGTTTAACCCCGGACGGTACTGATAATTATTCGCGACGGATGAACAAATTTGATGAAAAGACTAGAACAAAAGAAGCGCTGGCGAACGTTAACGATACTGTAAAACGTAAGATGGAAAAAATATTAGCGGATAAAAATTTTATTGGTGATTTTAATCTTAAGCTTAAATCTTTACAGGAACCAAGTGACTCAAACGAAACTTTTATGTTAAAGGTTGGATTGTTCACAAGATTTCTCTTTAGTTGTCTGATTGATGCCGATAGATTAAACACTGCAGATTTCGAATTTCCAGAGAGAACTGAGCAAAGAAACTATGGAAATTATGTTTCTTGGCAAACGCTGATTGGAAAACTGGAGAAACGTCTTAGTGATTTTGAGAATAAAACCGAGATCAAAAATGAACAGGAAAAAGTAAATATGCTGCGTAAGGAGATTTCGGATCATTGTTTAAAATTCTCGAATCGTCCGAAAGGACTTTACCAATTAACAGTGCCTACGGGCGGAGGGAAAACCCTTTCGAGCTTACGTTTCGCTTTAAACCATGTGAACCAACATGGAATGGATCGAATTATTTATGTCATTCCATACACTTCTATTATTGATCAGAACGCTGAAACAGTCAGAAAAATAATGGCAGGTGACATAGAGCAAAGGACTGATGTAACTGATGTAAATGAGATCGTCCTTGAGCATCATTCCAATTTAACTCCAGAGGAAGAGACCAGCCGTCAGAAACTACTGGCTGAGAACTGGGATGCGCCGATTGTCTTTACTACGATGGTTCAGCTTCTGGAAACGTTGTTTGGATATGGGAACCGAAACGCCAGGAGGATGCATCAATTAGCCAACACGGTGATTATCTTTGATGAAATTCAAACTTTACCTGTTCGATGTGTGTATCTTTTTAACGTAGGGGTTCGATTTTTGCTTAAAGCTTGTGGCTCTACAGTAATACTTTGTACCGCAACACAACCGCTGCTAAACAGTGAACTTTTGGGTAAGAGGGCTTTACCGATTGGACTTGATCAGCAAATGATGCCCGATGTTCGGAAGTTGTTTGAGGATCTGAAAAGGGTTGAAATTTTTGATCGGTGCAAAATCGGAGGGTGGACAAATCAAGAGGTAGTCGGCCTGGTCGAAGAAGAATTGAAAGAAACCGGCAGTGTCTTGGTTATTGTAAATACCAAAAAGTCAGCGGCCACACTCTTTCAGCAGGTTCGGAAGAATCCGAAAGTTAAAGTGTACCATCTCAGCACAAATATGTGTCCGGCGCATCGGTTGCAATATTTGCAAGAGATAAAAGATTGTCTAGCTGAGGAGCAACCAGTTATCTGTGTCAGTACCCAATTAATTGAAGCCGGTGTAGATATCGATTTTGGCAGTGTTATCCGTTACCTTGCCGGACTTGATTCAATTGCCCAGGCCGCCGGCCGCTGTAACAGGAACGGCGCCAGACCACAAAGGGGAAGGGTCTTTATTGTCAATCCTCAAGAGGAAAATATTAATAAATTAATAGATATAAAAATCGGCAGGGAAAAGGCAGAACGCGTTTTAGAGGAATTTAAAACGGATTCTGCACAGTTTGAGAAAGATATTCTGGGGTTAAAAGCCATGGAGCGCTATTATCAATATTATTTTTACGAACGAAAGGGGGATATGAATTATCCAGTAACTCCTAAATCTGCAGCCGGTCGGGCAGATAATCTTTTTGACCTTTTGTCAACAAATCCGAAATCTACAGCTGAATACCATCGGATAAACTCGAAGACACCAAATATATTCTTATGTCAGTCTTTTATGACGGCCGCAAAAATTTTTCAGGCTATTGATGCACGTACTCAGGGCGTCATCGTGCCATACGGTGAAAAAGGTAACCGGATTATCAGCGAACTGTGTGAAGTGAAAGACCTTCGTACACAATATCGTTTGTTAAAAGAAGCGCAGCGGTACTCCGTAAATGTCTATTGTAATCAGTTTGAAGAATTAATCAAGCAAAAAATAATTTATGAGGTGCAGGAGGGGGTAGGAATATTCTATTTGGATAAGCAGTATTACAGCGATGATTATGGCATGAGCGCAAGTAAAGTCAATGAAATGGAAACGCTGACTTGTTAAGGGGGTGGTAACAACATGGAAAACAAGGTTGAATTTAAAGTATACGGCAAATATGCGCTGTTTACTGATCCACTAACCAAAATTGGCGGAGAAAAATGCAGCTATCAAATTCCGACCTATCAGGCCTTAAAGGGAATCATGGAATCGGTGTACTGGAAACCGACACTTATATGGTTTATCGATAAGCTGCGTGTAAAGAAACCGATAAAAACCCAAACTCGAAGCGCCAAACCCATTGAATATGGCGGAGGTAATTCCTTATCGATATATACCTATCTTTCTGATGTTGAATATCAGGTACAGGCGCATTTTGAATGGAATTTACAACGGGAAGACCTGGCCGGGGATCAGAATGAAAACAAGCACTTCTTTGTCGCCAAACGTATGATTGAACGCGGCGGCAGAAGGGATATATTCTTGGGAACCCGTGAATGCCAGGGATATGTAGAACCTTGCCGAATTGGTGAAGAAGAGGGTTTTTATGACAATTACGGTGAGCTGAGCTTTGATCTGATGTTTCATGGCTTTGACTATCCTGACGAACTTGGAAAGAACGAGTTGTACGCCAGATTTTGGCGGCCAAAGATGGTAAACGGCGTAGTTGAATTTATTCGTCCAGAACAATGTGAGATCCGCAAATTTATCAGGCAAATGTCCGCACGCAATATTGAATCGATAGGATTGGAAGAGGAAGGCCTCTTGGAAGGATACTCGGAAGAGGTGGCAAACTGATGAGTTGGTTACAAAAACTTTATCAAACTGCTGAGAATTGCCAATCAATGATTGAATCCGGCTCGGATGAAAATGAAGTACCACTTTTACCGATCTGCCATACTACACAAAAGGCGCAGATTGAGATTGTTATTAACCAAGACGGCAGCTTTAAGCGGGCAGGAGTTATTCCTAAAGAAGAAGCCCGTACTGTTATTCCATGCACAGAAGCATCCGGTGGTAGAGCAGGGAAAAAACCGGAAACACATCCTCTTTGTGATAAGCTCCAATACCTAGCGGGAGACTTTGTGGGTTATGGGGGAGAGGTAACAAGTGGTTACGCTAAAGAACCCAAAGAACCGCATGAAAAATATAAGAAACTATTAAGAAATTGGTGCAAATCAGAATTTCGTCACCCGAAAGCAGAAGCTGTTTTAAAATATGTCGAGCAGGGTACAGTGATAAAAGATTTAATTGCCTACCAAATTTTATTCGTTGATACTGATGGAAAGCTGTTGAAACAATGGGAAGAAGAACCTGATAAGGTTGTTCCGGATATTTTTAAATTACTGCCCGGAAAAGAAAATAAAAAAACCGGTGAAATCGATAGTTGGCAAGCGGATGCCTTTATCCGGTGGATAATAGAGATGCCAAATGACCCGCAATCTGCTACTTGGAAAGATACAGATTTATTCGAAAGCTGGTCTAAATATTACTCATCGACCAAGGACAGCAAAACATTCTGTTTTGTAACCGGAACGGAAGTCATGGCGGCCGACCAGCACCCGGCAAAGATAAGAAATGACGGTGATAAAGCAAAACTTATTTCAGCGAATGATACCAGCGGATTTACATTCCGGGGGCGTTTCTTATCAGCGCAACAGGCCTGCGGCGTTGGCTTTGAAGTGACACAGAAAGCGCATAATGTCCTGCGCTGGCTAATAAGCCGGCAGGGTTACAGAAGAGGAGATCAGGCAATCGTAGCATGGGCTACTTCAGGGAAAGAGATACCTGATCTAATGGCGGATTCATTTTCAATGCTGGACTTGGAGGCAATGGAAAGTGATTCCGAACCGGCTGCTTCAACCGCTCAGGACTTAGCAATTAAGTTAAGTAAGAAAATCGCCGGTTATAGCACAGAGTTGGGCGATACCACAAGTATCGTAGTACTGGGGCTTGATTCCGCAACACCCGGGCGTATGGCCATTTCTTTCTATCGGGAATTAACTGGATCTGATTTTCTAGACAGAATTAAAAAATGGCATCAAACATGTTGTTGGATACATGATTATCGTTCCAAAGAAATAATTGACCTGCAAACCGGAAAGAAGAAAAAATTGCATCTTCGATTTGTTGGCGCGCCTGCACCAAGTGATATAGCGGAAGCAGCATATGGTTTGCGGGTAGATGATAAACTCCGCAGGTCAATGGTAGAACGAGTTATTCCCTGTATTGTTGATGGACGAAAGTTGCCGCGGGATTTAGTGGAATCCGCAGTGCGGCGAGCCTCCAAGCGTATAAGTATGGAGGAATGGGAGTGGAATAAAACGCTCAGTATCGCTTGTGCACTTTATAAAAAATATTATGAAAAGGAGGATTTTGATATGGCACTGGATGAAAATAGGAAAGCGAGGGATTATTTATACGGCAGATTGCTGGCTCTGGCAGACAGTATTGAAGAATGGGCACTGAATGATTCGGGAGAAAAACGCCAGACGAACGCAGCTAGATTGATGCAGCGATTTGCGGATCGCCCCTATTCAACATGGCGTACCTTGGAACTGGCATTAGGGCCCCATAAAGCTAGACTCGGTGGCAAGTCAGCTAAAAGGCAGCAATTAATCTCAGAAGTTATTGATATGTTTAAGCCGGAAGATTTTATTAATGATAAGAAATTAAGCGGCGAATTTCTTCTTGGTTATCATAGCCAGCGCAATGCGTTGTGGAAAAAACGAGATGAAGAGAAACCAAATGTTTGAAACATCGTGAAGAATGAAATCAACGGAGTATTAATTTAAAGGGGGATTGGAAACCATGGGAACCTTGTTAAATAAAATTGATTTTGCGGTGATTATTAATGTCAAAAATGCTAACCCCAACGGTGATCCGCTAAATGGAAATAGGCCTCGTATCAACTATGATGGAATTGGAGAATTGACAGATGTTTGTATTAAACGGAAAATAAGGAATCGGCTAATGGAAGCAGGTTCTGCTATTTTTGTTCAATCTGATGATAACCGTATTGATGGGTATCCGAGTCTTCGCAAGAGAGCTGAAGGGGAAATTAGTAAAGATAACTGGAAAGATGAGAAAAAATTCCGTGAAGCTGTTTGCAAGAAATGGATAGACGTGCGCACCTTCGGCCAGGTTTTTGCTTATGAAGGAGATAAAAAAGGTGAAGGGGTATCGATAGGAATTCGGGGCCCTGTATCGATACATTCCGCGTTTTCTATAGCTCCTGTACTTGAACGTATCTCCAGTATACAAATCACCAAAAGTGTAAGCAGTGTAGGCGATGGAACTAAACGATCTTCTGATACGATGGGAATGAAGCATAGGGTAGATCACGGCGTATATGTTTTTTACGGAAGCATGAACCCTCAATTGGCTAGTAAAACCGGATTCAGTGATGAAGATGCGAAAGCAATTAAGAAGGTTTTGGCGAATTTATTTGAGAATGACGCTTCATCCGCAAGACCGGAAGGAAGTATGGAGGTCTATAAGGTCTTTTGGTGGAAGCACAATTGTAAAAACGGGCAATATTCGTCCGCTAAGGTTCATCGCTCACTAAAAGTAGATGTAAAACCTGATGTGGATGTTCCCAATGATGTTGAAGAAGATTATATTGTTACTCTTCAACCACTCCCTGAGCTGACTCCGGAAATAATACCCGGAAGGTAATTACTTATGTCAGTTTATGAGGAAGACAATCTTTTACTTCTCTCTGGTATCCAGCACATGGCCTTCTGCGAAAGGCAATGGGCGCTGATCCATATTGAACAGGTCTGGGCGGAGAATTCGCGCACGCTGGAAGGTAAATTTCTCCATGAAAAAGCAGACGATCCGTTCAAAAATGAGACGCGCAGTGATCTCCGAATTGTCAGAGCAATGCCGATTGTATCCTATAAACTTGGCCTGCGCGGGGTAGCCGACGTGGTGGAATTCCGTATGGTGGAGAATTCGCCTGAGGGTATTGCTGTCAAACTGAACAAACGTAAAGGCTGGTGGCAGCCTTTCCCGATCGAATATAAGCGGGGAAGGCCCAAAAGGGATGATCGTGACGCAGTCCAGTTGTGCGCGCAGGCAATTTGTCTGGAAGAAATGCTGAAAATCTCCATTGACTGCGGATTCCTGTTTTACGGCCAGACAAAGCGCAGGGAAAAGATTTATTTTAACCATGTATTGCGAAAACGGGTGGAGGAACTTGCCGGCAAGATGCAGAAAATGTTTGTCGATGGGAAGACTCCCAGGGCGCATAAGGGCAAGCATTGCTCGCTATGTTCACTGACCGAACAATGTCAGCCGAATCTTACCATCCGTCACCGCTCTGTCGAGGCGTACTTACAACGGATGCTGGATTGGGAGGAGATAAAAATTTGAGGAAACTGCTGAACACGCTCTATGTGACCATCCCGGATACTTATCTGGCCTGCGAAGGGGAGAATATTCTCATTAGGGTGGACGATGAAATCAAATTCCGCGTTCCCGTGCATAACTTGGAGGGGATCGTCTGTTTTAACTTCACTGGAGCCAGTCCGAAACTAATGCAGCTTTGCTGTGAAAGAGGGGTGTCACTGTCATTTCTCACCCAATACGGAAAATTTCAAGCTCGTGTAACCGGTAAGGTCTCCGGCAATATTCTGTTGCGAAAGAATCAGTACCGCTGGACAGACAACGATGATATTTGTGTCAGGCTGGCCAAAAGATTCATCGCGGCTAAAATGATGAATTGCAGGGCCGTCTTGCACCGGGCTATTCGCGACCATCCCGAAGTTGTTGATACATCTTTACTTGTCAGTATCATGAAATTAATATCCGATCTAGGCAAGAAAGTCGATAAAGCAATGGATTTGCATACACTTAGAGGCTTGGAAGGGCAGGCGGCAAATTTATATTTCTCCGGATTTAACGAATTGATTCTTGCCCAAAAGTATGCTTTTCAGATGACCGGCAGAAATAGGAGGCCCCCCTTGGATCGGGTCAACGCCCTTCTCTCCTTTTTCTATACTTTGCTGGCACATGAAGTGACTGCCGCCCTGGAAAGCGTGGGCCTTGATCCCCAGGCGGGATTTTTGCACAGGGACAGGCCGGGCAGAGCAAGCCTGGCGCTTGATATCATGGAAGAACTGCGGTCGCATTTTGCCGATCGTTTGACACTCAATTTAATCAATCGCAATCAAATCGATGGAGAAGGTTTCGTGATCAAGGAAAACGGCGCGGTGATCATGGACGACAGTACCAGAAAAGAGGTACTCACGACCTGGCAGAAGCGTAAGCAAGAGGAAATTACACATCCTTATCTGGATGAAAAAGTACCGCTGGGTCTGATTCCTTATATTCAGGCAGTGCTGATGGCCAGACATATCCGAGGGGATATTGAGGATTACCCGCCATTTATCTGGAAGTAGGTGATTGACTATGATGGTTTTGATAACCTATGATGTCAATGTTACAACAGACGCAGGGAAAAGACGTCTTTATAGGGTTGCCAAACAGTGCAAGAATTTCGGTCAGAGAGTGCAGAATTCAGTGTTTGAGTGTTTGGTCGATCCGACGCAGTTTACAGACCTGAAACACCGGCTGGAAAGCATCGTTGATCCGGAAAAGGACAGCTTACGCTACTATTTTCTGGGTAGTAATTGGAAAAAGCGTGTTGAGCATTACGGTACCAACGAGTCTTATGACCCGGAAGGGGTTCTGATCATTGATGCGAACGGTAAGTGAACATAGATTTACTGGAATGTTCGCAACGGGCATATTTTATGGGAAAGATATTAGTTATCCGACTTTTAATGTATAAAATAGTCAAATAGAATATAACTTTCGCAAAACAAAGCTTAAAAACGCTTTGTTCATAATATTCCCTTTAGGGACTGTCGCGCCCCGTGCGGGCGCGTGGATTGAAACTTTATAACCGAGTGCAAGAACGGACCTACAGGTCGCGCCCCGTGCGGGCGCGTGGATTGAAACTTCACTGTCGAAGGGGAGGATGCCGTTGTACGGGTCGCGCCCCGTGCGGGCGCGTGGATTGAAACTCTATAACCGAGTGCAAGAACGGACCTACAGGGGTCGCGCCCCGTGCGGGCGCGTGGATTGAAACTT
>NZ_JCAIJG010000080.1:0-2063 GCF_059735615.1 Desulfosporosinus sp. Tol-M2 | reverse complement strand
TTATCGACTGCATCATAAACTTTCTGCTGAAACTCCCGTAGCTTAGCAATTTTCTCATCACTTGCCCCTGCAATATTAAGGTCTGCCCAAGTTAAAAGACCCGCAATCGGGTTAAGATCAGACGCAAACGTATCACAGCCCATTCGTGCTGCTTCAAATGGAATAGAGCCACCGCCACAAAAGCAATCCCCAACAATAGGCTCTCTGCCAAACCGCATCTTCCCAAGTTCTGCGGTAAGTTCTTGGAGATTATTTGCCTTTGTACCCAGATGCGCATTGATTTCTTTCCACACGGCAGGACTATCGTTGGCATATTCCTCCGGTCGCACACAATAGGTTAGCTTTTGATCATAAGACATTCTACTCCAAGCCTCTTCGAGAGCAGTGGCCTTTTCAGCAGCTGATATGCCTGCTTTCCATACAGGGGTCAATTCACCTTTTTTTTCTGTGAAATACTGCTCACACTCTCTAGTTGTTAATATATCAAATGCATCTTTAACAGGAATTGATTTTGTTTTTCTATTTAATAAGCCCTCTTTATCCATTGACATTATTTTTAGGAATATTTCCATATCCTTTTTGGGTTCATCAGTTGCAGGAAGCAACAAGCCGAGCAGAGCCGCCCGTACCAAGACAAGCGGTTTCCTGCCCCACCATTTACCAAGGCCTGTTAGAGTTTGTCCTGCAACGGCTTTACGTTCCTTATAGCTTTCTTTACTGACCTTAGAAACTGGAAACTGCACTTCAATAAAAGATTTATCGTAATTCAACGAATTATTCCTCCTCACCTCGTTTGAGCATGGCGTCAAACAACGAAAACTGGCGCTGTTCATCAATCGGGTTTTCACATAAGGCATAGCGCAGCGCCTTACGCCAGCCCCGGCGGTCATCGATATTTCCGGTGGCAGCATTGGTCATGGTATAAAGCCACCAGCGTTCCTCGGGGGCAAGCCCCAACCAGTTACGAAGAGCTATCGGCACATTTGCCGGATCGCAGTCCTCAACTGCCCAAACAAGCACAAGGAGTTCCTTGCCATACAGCCGTTCCACGGGAGTTTGCCCAATAACGAAACGACCGGCCGGCAGTTTTTGCTTTTTTAAGCGGCTGTTAAACTCTGTCCGCAAAGTATCCTCTAATAATTTCCACTTATGCTTGGAAATTTCAGCCTTTGCTTTATCCTCTCCATACACATTAACGGTTTGGGTTCCCGCCCCATCCTGCCAACTAAAGCGTTCATAAATTAGGACGCTTGAGTCTTTCTTCGCGGGAATACAGACGAGAATATGATGGCGGCTTTCAGCGGGCTTGAATCCAAAACCCAAACATGCTCGCTTAACGATCATTTTTGATTTATCTCTCCCTGTTTGAATTCGGACAAACTGAATTTCTGATCATTGGCAAAGTCCAGGAACGCTTGACCGTTCTTAAACATTATTACCCCACATTCCAATTCAATATTTACCCTACCATTCGTAACAAATGCATTCTTAAGACTGTCCAGGACATTTTCAATCTGTTCCATACTAGTTGTAATCTTATCACTCAGCGTAAGTTCTATCCAGCCTGCATCTTTGCCTTGAGCATCGTTTTTATGCAAGACAATGTGGACATCCCTGACACTTTCTGCGTATTTCTTCAGCAGTGTGAGCTGGTCATAGGTCTCACTGGTATCAACTGCCCGCATTAAACGTGCAAGCACAAGCGGTTTAGCCTTGTCAATTTCCGGGCCTACCGGCCTGCCTTTTTCAATCTTAATGGTCTGCCTGTCATAATACACACCCCCATGTTCGGCCACTATTAGTACAAACGCCGCTTTGGAAGGTATCTTAAACTCCCCGTCATAGATACCGCCGCTGTCTTTCGGATCGCTTCCATCGGTTGTGTATTTGATATTTACTCCCGGTTGGGATTTAAGAATCATATATTTTCCATCGGCTTTTTCCATGATTTTATGTTTGACTGAAATATCACGCATCCATTCTACCGGTTCACCGGTTGGGTGCTCGGCTGTCGAGTCAACGCAAAGAAAGGAAACCTTTAACTCGGCAGTCTCGAAATTATT
>NZ_JCAIJG010000086.1:0-7395 GCF_059735615.1 Desulfosporosinus sp. Tol-M2 | reverse complement strand
CCCGATCATTTCCGACATCGTCGCATTCATTGCGGGACGGTTCTTCGGGAAGTAGCTACACCCGTAGTCATTTTCCTGGGTAGCGTTTTCGCCAAACCAGGCTTTTAGCAGGGCTACCAGATGTTTTTCATAAAACGACCCATTGCGCACCAGATAATCACGTATAGTCTTATCCGTATGATTAGGATACGGCAAATAGCCCGGTAGGATGTGATAAAGGTTGGCCATATCGGTCGAACCCTGAACATTCGGTTCGCCGCGCAGGGCATTGATCCCGCCGCCGGCTTTGCCACTATTACCCAACAACAATTGAATGATGGCATAGGCCCGAATGCCTTGCGTACCCGTGGTATGCTGGGTCATGCCCATCGCATAGAGAATAGTGCCCGGTTTCCCTTTAGAAAAGGCGTCGGCGATTTCTTTAATTTTCGCGGCCGGGATCCCGGAGATTTTTTCGGCTGTTTCCAGGGTATAGCGGGCATAGTGAGCTTTGAGCTTAGCAAATACGCTATCCGGGTCCTCCAGACTGTCCGCTTTCAGGGGTTTTTTATCCGGCCCAAGTTGGTAACCCCAGCTCGCGGTAGCATACTTCTTTGTTGTAGGGTCAAAACCGGAGAAGAGGCCATCTTCTAATTTATAATCTTTACTGACCTTAAACAGAGCATTAGTGTAATTAAGAACATATTTCTCATCGTATAATTTCTTTTCAATAATATAATTAATAATAGCGCCCAGATAGGCAATATCCGTTCCCGGACGGATTTGGGCAAAGATGTCGGCTTTGGTAGCCGTCAGAGTAAAGCGTGGATCGACGACGATTACTTTAGCGCCTTTTTCTTTTGCCCGAAGAATCCACCTCATGGCAATCGGATGATTTTCAGCGCAGTTGCTTCCCGCAATTAAAAAGACCTCGGCATTATTCATATCTGACCATGAATTGGTCATCGCCCCACGACCAAAGGCAGGGGCCAACCCGGTTACGGAGGAAGCATGGCATTGCCTGGCCTGGTGGTCATGATGCGGGGTCCCGATTACCCGGCAGAATTTCGTAAATAGGTACGACTCTTCATTGTCCACTTCGGCAGAACCAAGAAAGGCGATTCCGTCCGCACGGTTAACCGGCAGCATTTCCTTTAGTCCGGTTTTCGCATTGACCACCTCATCAGCGGCTTTCCAAGTAGCCTCCCGGACTTCTTTGGTTTTCTTGGCGACGCGGTCCAGCGCCTCTTCCCAGGAGATGTCTTCCCAATGATCCGCCCCGGGAGCACGCCGTTTCGGCTTAGTCACCCGATCCGGCGAGTAGGCGACATGTGATAAGCTTGCCCCCTTGGGACACAGCACTCCCTCGCTGACCGGATGATCCGGGTCACCTTCCAAATGAACTAACTTACCCTCTTTCACATACAAAAGCGTCCCACAGCCACCGGCGCAAAAATGGCAGATGCTCGGGACCTTTTTGGTTCCTTCCAGTTTCAACGCATACCCTTTGGCCTCCGCAACGGCCGGGTCAAAACCCAGACCAGTGGCCAAGGCTGCAATGGAAAGCCCTGAGAGTTTAAGGAACCCACGACGAGAAACATCCATCTCTTCTTCCTCCCCTAAAAATGTTTTCTTAAACACGCCATGACCAATCCCATGAATTTACTTCTTGATCAAAGCATGATCAGAACTTTGTATCTAGACATAAGCGACGCTCCTTACACTTCAATCATTCCTTTTCTATTTACATGAAAAAATAAAAAAACTCCTATCTTAATTAGGAGGGTAAAGTTCATTGCCATGCTAAATTAGGGCATTGGTTACATCAAAAATACGCGCTCTCTCCCCCTACTCAGAAACAACTTACGGCACCATTATTAAAGACACCTCTCATTACCGGCGCATAAATGATGCGGGCAATGCAAATTGTCTTCTCAGTGCCATTGACTCCTTTCCAATATAAGGGAGATAAACCCGTTTCCGGATTTACCGTGTCGGCATAACAGCCAAGTCGGCTAATTCCCCGTAGCCGCAGCTTTAGGTGAAGTAGCTTGGGAGCTAAGTTTTAAAAAATTATTAAATTTCAGCAACGTTGTAACGCTGTTGCTAAAAAGTCTAAGGGTTGGCAAATTAGGGTTCAACAACGACGAATAAAGGCAGGAATGTAGTACAGCCAAATCAATGATTCGCCAACAAGCAAGTCGGATGAAGCATTAAAGCATAGATGAACTCATCCGCCAAAGCTCCAAAGAGAATCGGTGAAGAAAGGCCGCATCAACTTCAGGTCTTCATTTGCGCCACTGTAAATAGAAACTCTATGAACCGCCGGTTCATGTAAGTTAACTCACATGCAACGGGTTATAATTTGCTTAAACCTTGTACTTGATAGCACTTTCTCACCTCCCTCAACGCCGACTTGATGCCGACAGTATTTCAACGAAGCTGCACTTCTAACGCCGCTCGGTTTTGATATTGCCGGAGGATATGCTTGGCGGATAATTATATCCTCATAAACTGTTACTTCAACACAAGTATATATTATATATAATGTCTTTGTAATGTTAGTGTATCACTTTTATGTGTTCTTGTCACTAGCACATTTTGGTCACCAATGAAGAAATTTATAGAATCCTTTGAAATTGAAAAAATAGAGTAGGGGCAATTACTCGGGTCTTTGACAGTTACATAAATACAGATATCCCTAAAAGCCTTGTTTTCAGAGGCCACTGAAAAAGTCAAAGAAGCCATTGCCTTAAAAGCAGAGGCTTCTTATCACGAAAAATGGGATAATATAGAGTAAAAAACAACTTAAAGAGGGTTTGGGGAATGTTGAGGACATACAATCAGATGAAATTATCCGAATATAGGAATCTATACGATGTAGTGGTGCTACTTCGGATCCGTAAAGTTGATTGACAACTGCTGTGTAAGGGAATATGGCGTACCGGATCAACCGCATTCCTATATGACATCCGCGCCTGCGGATAATTATCTTTCATTTGGGCTATAGACAAAGTCGTTGACGATTTCTTTTGTCAACATGCTCCCTTCAAAGCTGTTGCTGTAATAAATAATGTAAGGGATTGCCCGTTAAGGTAACTAACCACCTTTACTCAGCCTCAGCATCCCATTCAGAAAAGTTTCAATTTGCTCACGGGTGGAAAAATAACTTAAACTAATCCTGCAGGTTCCCTGATGCAAAGTACCAATGGTCCGATGCGCCAGAGGAGCGCAATGGAGGCCGGAACGGGTGACAATACCAAAATTATTCTCCAAAAGAAAACCCAGTTCGCCGCATTCCAGACCGGCCAGATTTAGAGACAAAACAGCGGTCCGCTGTCGGTTGTCCACAGGGCCATGAATTGTCACTCCCTGAATTTGCCTTAACCCGTCAACCATCCTGTCCATCAGTTCCAGCTCATGATTTCGAATAGCTGCCAGACCTTTTCTCATGATAAAACTGACGCCTGCTCCTAAACCGGCAATTCCCGGTGTATTGGGAGTGCCGCTCTCATACTTATCCGGGGAAAAATCAGGCTGTACCATTTCCTCGGAAAAGGAGCCGGTACCTCCCTCGAGCAGTGAATCAATGTCCAAACCGGGCCGAATATAGAATCCGCCCGTACCTTGCGGACCGAACAGGCTTTTATGCCCGGTAAAGGTCAGAACATCAATATTTTGTTCTCCAATATCAAGCGGGATTATCCCGGCGCTTTGGGCCGAATCCACCATAAATACTGCGCCCTTATTCCTGCAGAGCTGCCCTACTTCCCGGACAGGCATAATCGTGCCTGTCACATTGGAGGCTGCGGTCAGACAAACCATGCAGGTATTCGTACGCCAGGCTTTCTCCACCTCATACGGGTCCAGACTGCCGTCGGCAGCACAGTCCGCGATGGATATTTCCACTCCGGAATTTTTTAACTTACTGAGCGGCCGTACCACAGCGTTATGCTCCATCGAACTGATAATAATATGATCCCCCGGCTTCAGATATCCTTTGAGCACCGTGTTGATCGCCTCTGTGATATTCTTGGTAAAAATCAGGCGCGAAACATCCGTGAAATGAAAGAGCGCGGCCAACGCTTCCCTGGTATCCAGCAGCACCCCTCCGGCTTCCAGCGTTTTACTGCTGCTGCCCCGGTACGGACTGCCGCCCAGTCGACGGTTGTAATGATCAATCATCTGATAAACAATCTCCGGTTTTGGCCAGGATGTAGCTGCATTATCTAAATAGATCAGCTCTTTCATTTCACACTCCTATTCTCAAGGGAACTTGCTATTTGCTCAATATACATAAACCCTTCCCCTTGCCCAAAGCCCAAACAGCAATTCAACAGGTCTTGTTCCACACCGCCGTCTTGCGTTGAATCCTGACAATACCCCCTGTTTTGATGTTGCTTCCCGCAAGAATCTTTTCCACCTGCGCCACATTTTCCTCACTGACCAGCAGCGAGATGCCGCAAAAACTGCTGGCTTCACGGGGAGTCGGTGAAATACTGCACTTTACCTGAGCCTCTTTTAATTTCCGGTGCAGGCGAAGACCTTCCTGATGATTGGGAAAGAGTACGTAGTAATCATAAATTTCCGCCATGATTCATTCAACCTACCTGTTACCTATTGTTCCTATTGTTTCAAGATTTCCAGAAAAGCCTGCACTCTGGTGCGCAGCTGTTCCATGTCCTGTTCGCTGTAATCTGTTTCCAAATGTATATTGGGGACGCCCGCTTTATTTAAAGCTTGTTGGACCAGATACCCTTCCGTGGAATAAAGGCCGCAGAACTGCAGGCTGCAATCAATCACCCCGTCCACCTTATATTCTTTCACCAAACGCAGGAGATCGTCGATCCGTCCGGTATTAGGCGTAAAGCAGGCACAGTTGGTCTTCATGTAGCGCGCGGCCAAGGCTTTGATTTGTTCATCCAAAGTTTTACCGCTTTCATCAACCAGATTTTCAAAATAACGCGTGCCGGTGCAGAGTTCCTCGACTACCACCACAGCGCCGCTGGTTTCAAGAATATGGTGCAGTTTCCAATTAGGAATAGCCATCGGTGTGCCTGTGATCAAAATGCGCGGTGTGTCGGCTGGGAAAACACCCTCGCCCGCTGCTATTCTTTGCTCCAGTTCAGCGCAAAGTTTGTTGGTTTGGGCGGCAAAGCGGACCGGGTCGTCATAGAAGGCTATTTGCGTCACTAATAGCGCGTCTTTGCCGCTGATCGGCACCGGTGAATGTTTCCGGGCGTTGTAAAGACGGGCCAGGGCTTGCCGTTTTTCATTAAGAACTTTGATTTTTTCAGCTAAAGCTTCCAGGGTAACTTTATGGCCCGTAAACTTCTCTACAATTTCAAGCAGCGCTCTGATTTCATCTTCCCAGGCCAGAAGATCTTTTTCCCGCTTCATTTGCGGAATATCCATCACATAGACAGGGACTTCCTGATTGAGAATTTCCCAGGCTTTTTTCTTGCCGTCACAGGTTGTTTCCCCGATATACATATCGGCGATTTTGAAGAAAGGACAAGTTCCATCCAGACGCGCACCCACGGAGGCTTTGATCAGCGGGCAGGTATTGGCCGGCAGGACCTTTTCGCCGCCGCCAACCCAAAACTGGGAACCACCGCATAAGCCGGTGGCAATACCGCCGGCGGCAAAAATAATTTCATCAGGGACATAAACACAGAAGGTGCCAAAAACCTTGCCGCCGTTTTTCTGATGTTCAATCAGTTCCACCGGGCGCACCCCATGAATTTCCGAAACCACAAAGTTGAAAAAATCCATTCCCTCCGGACGGTTTTCCTGGGACATATAAACAGCCCCAAAAGCTTCCGGCAGCGCCTGACAGAGTAAATCGTGTTTTTCCAGATCCATTCCCAGGTCAGACCACATTTTGCGATAATCAGCCATAAAACTACCTCCTCATATTATTAAGTTATTATTGTTTTTACCGGAAAATATGATTTTAGGGAACCCCATCATCATCGTGAGCATCAGCTATTCTCTGGTTTTCATAATAGTTCTGAATAGCTTTGCGCAAGGCGCCTACTCCCAGATTAGAACAATGCTGTTTCTCCTTTGGCAATCCACCCAAGGAATCAATTATATCCTGTTCGGTAATTTCCAGGGCATCTCCAAGGCTTTTACCCTTTGCCAAAACTGTTGTCATGCTGCTGGTTGCAATCGATGCAGTACAACCAAACACCAAAAAGCTAATATCTACGATGATTTCATCCTGTATCTTAACATATATGGTCAGACAATCCCCACAATTCGGGTCTCCTACTGACCCTTCACCATCTGCATCCGGCATGCTGCCAACATTCTGCGGATTCTTAAAATGCTCTATAACCTTTTCTGAATACAATTATATCCACCACCTGATTTGTTTCTTCTTTTTCACGCAATGCTATACTGTTCCATTACAATAACTCAAACTGTACTTACTTATATAATCTAGCAATTATTGTTTCTCCTCCTTTTACCTTCTGACCAACTTGGACCATTATGGTTGCCTCCTTGGGCAGGTAGACTTCAGTACTGGAACCAAAACGAATAAGCCCAAACCTATCACCGGTAGCCATATAATCGCCTACTTGAACCCAACACACCAGACGCCGAGCTACTATTCCAGTAATCTGCACCACCAGAACCTTACCCCATTCTGATGCAATCCCCAGATAGTTGCGGACATTTTTTTCGCTTGCTTCATTTTTATATGCAGGTAAAAATATTCCAGATACCCTTTTCACCAACTCCACTTGCCCTTCTATGGGATTGCGATTAATATGCACGTTAAAAATACTTAAGAATATTCTTATCTGAACCGTATTGTCATGTACATATTTATCCTCAAATACTGTATTTATATCCATAACTCGACCATCAGCCGGTGCGACAACCATTCCCATGCTTGCAGAGAAATGGCGCTCTGGATTACGGAAAAAGAAAATGCAAAATAAGGTTAAGACTAAGCCTGGTAGAACTCCAGCCCAACCTGTGCCTAAATATAATAGAGCAGAAAGCATAGCAAAAAATGCGATAAAAATCCATCCTTCACGAGCTACAATTTCTCTATGATTCATTTAATAACTCCTATCAAATAAAACGAAATTAAAAATTCCAGATTATTTCAGTTTAATTGTCTATTAATTAAAATGCACTTAACTGTGGTTCAATTTTTCCCTGAATTATATGGGATTAAACTTTTCTTATAATTATGGGTTTTAGGCTCGTATTCTTTGCTGCATAGTTTTCACACATTTTAATAATTATTATAGATATAACAAAAAACACTATTCCGCCAACTATAGCAGTAACTGTTGCATTAATCCTGAATAATTCTGACATATTATATCCTAATACAACCCCTAAAAAAACTAGGATGAACGGCAGGATAAATACAATAAATGCTGCTATTAGCAT
>NZ_JCAIJG010000106.1:0-2737 GCF_059735615.1 Desulfosporosinus sp. Tol-M2 | reverse complement strand
GCCGCAACTGGAGCACCAGGTTTACCTGGTGTACCATTTAATATAGCATTAAGCTTTTTATTATATTTTAGAGCTGCACAAAGCACAGCCCTATACTATGGTTACGATGTCAAGGACGACCCTAGAGAATTAGAATTTGCGGCTTCAGTGGTGTTATCTAGTTTATCTCCGACGAAAGAACAGGGATTAGATAACTTAACTGGATTAATTGGGAAAATGATGCTAGCTGCTAATTTTACAGCTCTCAAAGCAGCTCTTGAAAAAACCTATGCTGAAATGGCAAGAAAAGGTGGAGCAGAATTATTGTATGTACAAATTAGAGCTCTAGCTAACAGGGCTGCCGAAAACGCACTTCAGAATGCAGGTAAAGAAGGAATAGAAGCTGGAGTATTTAGAAAAATGTTGGAGCAAAAAGGCAAGAGAATACCCAAAGAAGCAGGGAAAAAAGCGGTTCCTTTATTAGGTGCACTCGTTGGTGCTTGTTCTGATTCTTACTACATGGATCGCATATTACAAGGTTCTAACCTTATTTACCATAAAAGATATCTATTTGAAAAAGAACGTAGAGTTGATCTATTACTGGGTAATGACATCGTCTAACAGAGGGTCTCGCGAAATCGGAGAGAAGATGAATGTAGTAACCAGACGTCGCAAACCCTCGGGACTTTATTGGAAATGGGTATTTCGGAATTGATTTATCAGGTTGATTATAGTTGACTATGTATAACTGGTTTAGAAGTTTAGGAGGTTTGGCTTCAGTCTAGAGAGTTTGGTTTGTCTAAGTTGCATCTAGCATCGTAATACGACATCTTAATTTCAGAGAAAGAGTGAGGAAATTGGCTAATAGAATCGGGGAAGCACTATTGGAGATGTATTTTTTTAAACCGCTGATTGAATATTACGCAAATACATATGGAGCTAAGTTTTTAAATATTCATAAGCCTAGCCCCCAAGATGAAGTATGGATAGGTTATGATCAGGCATGGACGCACTCTTCACTAAATCAAGAACAATTATTAAATAAACTAAAGGAAGCCATACAAAACAAAGCAACCACTTTAAGTACATTCTATTTAGGATTCTTTTTACAGTTCAAAATAGTAAGTATCATGAGCAGGACCAGTAACAATAAACCTGATTATTATACACTACCATATTATAGATCTGAGATATCATTAAAAATTAATAGAAGAACGGGACTTTCCCAGCATCAAACGCTTAAACGATTAAGTAGGATAGATAATGCGAGTGTGGTTTATGCGTGCGGAATGATCTTTGATAATAATGATATATACAAAAATCCTGATTTATCTGACCTCCGAATGATTCCAGTTAAAGATTCTCCTGATTATGATATGAAAGACGAAAGACATTTTATTACATTTCAAACAAAAGATGACCCGTCACCTTTATATCATAGTGAGCCTGTTGAAACTATTTCATTTTCAGCTAAAGAATGGATTATAGGCGAAACAAATCATAGCCCTAAACGAATGGACGCTAAACAAATTATGGATTTATTAAGCTTAACAGAGAAAGAAATTCTTACTTATAAACAAGAACAAAGACTTGAAAAAGCAAAAGCAAAAGAATTATCTGATCATACATCAAAACTTCTTGGGAATAACTTTGAATTCTATTTGCTGGAATCTGAGAAAAGACAGAAGAAAACGCATACTGACAAATATCAAAGCCTCACAATTCTGGAGTTTATGAACAAATAAAACGCGCGTGTATTCTACTCGTGGAGTACGTATGGTGAGGTTTTGAGCAAATAATAGGTGAATGTTATATGACGCACCAGGAACCCTTGGACGAAGCAAGAAAGAAATTCGTGGAAAGAACCTGTCTAAAGGGGAATTATCTTCTATGGTTTTTGCATAAAAGACAAATCAGGCTTTCTTAACGGATGAACAAGGAGCAAGAAAGCTGGCATCTTATATCATGGTTCCTGAAAAGGTGCAAACCACTCATCTGATTGGCTAGTTTTCATTGAATTCTTTAATGACGCTGAGATGGTGGATGACCGGAAGGCTGGCGTAACAACTTAATACGTCAGTCGATAAAGTAAATAAGCGACCAGCAGCCCGTCTTTCAACGAAGAATATTAGTATCAAACGCAGTGCTTTAACAGGTAATCTCAGAATCGGAGGAGCAGCAACATGAAAACATTATTTGAACTATGTAAACCGAGGCAAAGTGTATTTGAGGAAACTAAAAGAGAAGATGTCTTAAATCTGTCTGATCTCATAGAGGGCAACATTGAATGCGTCTCATTCTTTGAGGAAAATTACATAACAGACGGCATGAAGACGCTTTTGGACACGGCCTTTAATCGTTTTATCAAGCAAGGGCAAACCGGTGTCGTAAAGCTCACTCAAGCAATGGGCGGCGGCAAGACACATAATATGCTAGCGCTTGGACTACTAGCCGCAAATCCCGAATTCCGCAGTAAAGTAATGACGGACAGTAAGAAATACAAAGCAATTGGCAAAGTGCGGGTGGTTGCCTTCTCCGGTCGCGAGAGCGATGCGCCGTTTGGCATATGGGGTTCTATTTCGGAACAAATCGGTAAAAGGGAGGCCTTTTCACAGTATTATTCTCCGCTTTCCGCCCCCGGCGAAACTGCGTGGATTAACTTACTGTCCGGTGATCCTCTGCTTATCTTGATCGATGAGCTGCCACCCTACCTAGAAAATGCCAAGTCGAAGACCATAGGCAATTCGGATTTATGCGC
>NZ_JCAIJG010000111.1:0-5082 GCF_059735615.1 Desulfosporosinus sp. Tol-M2 | reverse complement strand
CCGGCTTGTCCGGGTTGGGGGTATTCCAGCGAAATTTAAGGCACCGCCGTCCGTGGCGCTGCTGAGTCCGGGAGCATGATACGTCGTAGAACAGC
Organism: Desulfosporosinus sp. Tol-M2; assembly: GCF_059735615.1. Taxonomy (NCBI): domain Bacteria; kingdom Bacillati; phylum Bacillota; class Clostridia; order Eubacteriales; family Desulfitobacteriaceae; genus Desulfosporosinus; species Desulfosporosinus sp. Tol-M2. The sequence goes on along the minus strand of NZ_JCAIJG010000111.1, from coordinate 4,987 downwards.
CGGTTCCCGCCACTTGGAGGATGATGAATGCGGTCAGGGCGCGGCGGGAACCGGCGGGATGTTATCTGAAAGTCGGCGGAAAAGAAAGAAAAAGTAGCCGTCTCATGGGCTACTTAGGTGGGAAAACTTCATCATGGGTCCCGATAATATAGAAGGTGTTAATCTGATCATTTCCATCGGAAGTTACTTCTATGATAATTCTAACTGACATATTGATGCTGATTTCATAGAAGTTATCTGTTCCTTGAATCTTTTTATATCTTAAAGAAGGATGACCAGGGTCGGAGATGAATAATTCAATAGCTTTTTCTGCTTGTTTTGAAACCCTTGAGTCGAGTTGTTTAAATTGCTTATCGAATTTTCGAGTTGATTTAAAGCGTCTGGTCATTGTTTAATACCGTCAAGAAATTCGCTAACGGTATTAAACTCACGAGTATTGCCGGAATCAACATCATTTTTGGCTTCGAGCATATCATTTTGGACTATATCAGACCAGAAGTATGCTTGGCTAGTAGGCACGAGTTTCATTGGTTCAATGATAATTTTATTGTTATCCATCCGAATATCGAGAACATCTCCTTCATTGATATTTAGTTGTTCTCTGATGTCTCTTGGAAGGCTTATTAGATTTCGTTTTTGAACAAAGATCTTGTGGGAGCTAACAGACATGATGGTCACCCCTTTTCATAATCTACATACAGTATATGCGTAATTACGTAAATATACAAATATATGAAGAGCGTTTTGCTTGGGGATTCCTTTGGGGCGCCGACCTTCAGATAACTTCTAGAGATTTATGAGGTTCGTAAGGTTACTATGAATGAAGAAAAAGCAACGCTTAAAGAAAGGCTGGTGGCAATTATGAAGTATACTAAAAAGTCCAAGGCGATTACGCTAATGTCAGCAGTGCTGTTAGTTGTAGTAATCGGCGGAGCGGTGATGCTGGGAGGATGTGCCGGTAAAACCAACTCGGAGGATACCAATACTGGCATAATGACACCGAACTTGACAACGAACACTAAAATTGAAAATTTGCTGGCGCTAATTATGTCCTCGCCCCTGGAATCTTCAAATCTCGGCGATTATATCGCTGCCCATCAGGAGGAATATGACGCCATTATAAAAATGGATGCAGAAGCCCTGCCCTATCTGTTTTCCGAGTTTGAAAAAGGCGGCCAAACCGGGCTGAAGAGTCATATTATGGAAAGCTTGTGCAGGAATATTCTGGCTGGTGAAGATATCAAATATGCTAACACCGATCCTCAGGATTGGTATGATACTTACAAAGCGCATATGCGCAGCATGTTAGAGAAATACTCCCTCGAATTTTTAAAAGAACACAATCCCAAGGGCTCGCTTGTGCTAAACCGTGTGGATGTTGAGATTAGTCCGGAAAAATTACTAAGCTTTATTAAGGCTTATGACGAGAAAACCAGGATGTTAACTATTGACGAGGTAGAATGGGTGATACAGGGAGATACAAAAAGAGTAAAGGCGTTAGGATTAGATGCTGATTTGGATTTTCCCAATGGCTATTATATTTACAATGAATCGGATCAACAAACTAGTTTAAAGGTTGCTGAGGATGTTCAGGTAGATTTAGTCAATTGGCATGATTTAGCGAATCCATCTTTAACAAATGTAAATGGACTTGCTGAACGTATGGCTGAATACCCTGATCGAGATCCATTATGCCATTTGGCCCTTAAAGATGGTGTTATTGTTGGGATATTGGAACAATATAGACCTTAAGCTTGATTAGTATGTAGAATATTCCTATGTTGTCAGGGGGATGATGTTGTCCGGGATTAGGGGCAGGCGATGGCTACTAGCTAGAGAAAAAACTTTAGATCTCTAAGGACCATGTAATGTTGACTGGGTAATAGGTAATAACAATATAGATTATTGGTTCAAAATAATAATAAAATACTTCTATAAAATATTATCATTTTGCAGTAATGTTCGGAAGAAGAACTTCTTGAAACTAGACTTCGGCAGTATTCGTAACGTTAGACGACAGCGAATGAGTTGTATTCTTGAGTGGATATGAGGTGGCTAATCGTGAAAAAGACCGGTATAGATTATTGGAGAATGATAATCCTGGTATTGACGATTGCTTATTTTCTTGGCTTATCAGTGTTGGCGGACCGGTTAAAACTTGGATTGGTATTAATCATTTGGTCGGGGGCAATGATTCCGGTGATGCTATTATATCGTTCGTGGTCGGTCCTGCTGGAAATGTCAATGTTACCGTTTATATGGCTTATCGCAGCGCCTTTCGAGCCCCACCTGGGACCTGCCTGGTATCTGCTGCTGGTTTCAACCGTAACAATCTCTGTAAGTCACCGGATAAATTCTCGTATTGCAACAGCTGGTTCGGTACTGTTTTCATTGACTTTGGGTTTATTATTGACCTTGAATCGACAAATTGGAATTGTTGGGTCTGTATTGTTAGTAACTATAGCGTTAGGGCTGGCATTTTACGGTTTAAAAACCATCAGGGGACAAGCTGCATACAAACTACCCAAGAATATTGATCTGATTTTGTGCTCATTCTCCGGTAACACAGGACACTATGCAAATGAATTTATAGAAAGTGCTCGCAAGAGTGGGGCGGAGGTTAAAGTACATAGATTTCATTATTACAAAGATTTTAATCCTATGTTAGAAGGCGATTCTTTAGTTATTGCCTTTCCGGTAAGCGGTTGGAAACCTCCTTGGCCTCTAACAGATTTCCTCATAAATAAACTAAAGACAGGCAATGGGAAACCGGCATTCATACTCTATACTGCTGCCGGAGGACCCGAGAATGCCGGGATTATAGCTTGGGTTTTACTTGCTTTAAAAGGGTACAAGGTTATCGGAAGAATCTGGAGTATATATCCCTTAAATGTCCCGACATTTCGTCTGGGCACTAAAAAGCTCTGGCAGTTAATCGATTCAGTAACCCCCTTGAGAAGTGACCTTATTTTTGTCCGGCATTCAGCAAAGGAATTTATCTTCGGAGATGGAGGAGGGCTTCCTTTTATTTTCTGGCCAACTCCGCTTGCGGTTATTGGTTTTCTTTTGGATAACAAGTGGATAAACACCATCATATATCGGACATATGTTTGGCGTAAGAGATGTACGGCATGTAACTTTTGTATTAAGTATTGCCCTGCTAATAGGTTTGTTTCCGTTAACGGCCTTCCGAAGGCAAAAGGAACATGTGCATTATGCCTTGGTTGCGTGAATCACTGCCCGAAAAATTCTATGCAAATGAGGTTATGGACAGAATATGGTCAACCATATAAATCACGTTGGCCTCAGTTTATAATCAAGCCATAGATAAAAGGGAGACTTTGTCGTGAGACGTGCGTTCCCATGCGCTCAATTTTTAAGGAAGTTTGTAACACTTAATCCCAATGGATAATATGAGGGGATGGACTGCCTAAAAAAAGTCTGACCATTATTGACCTTCGCGCTTAAAGGGGATATAATCTACTTATAAAGGAAAAAATACTCCAATATATCCCAAGCTAAACTTATAGCAGTAATATTAAAAATGAAATAGAAACAAGTACATGAGTATAGGAGGTGAGCAAATGGACTTTAAAGACTATTATGCCAGTCTTGGTGTTTCACCAGAGGCAGATGAAAAAACGATAAAAAAAGCTTATCAAAAGCTGGCAAAAAAATATCATCCTGATGTTAATCCGGGCGATAAAGCGGCTGAAGAAAAATTTAAGGAAGCTACGGAAGCCTATCAAGCAATCAGCGATCCCGAGAAACGACGCAAATATGATGAATTACGGCAGGACTATCAACAATGGCAGACCCGCGGCGGACGTGGAGATTACAATTGGGACCGTTGGCATTCTCAACCCGGGGGAGCGGGTGGCGGGAGCCAGACTTATACCATGTCCCCGGAAGAATTTGCGGAAATGTTCGGTGGCACCGGCAGATCGGGTGGCTTTGACGGTTTTGGAGGGGAAGGATTTTCGGATTTCTTCTCTGCCCTTTTTGGCGGGGGCGGTGGACAAGGCCGTGGGTTCAGCGGCGGCTCTTCTGTAAGGCGTGCTCGCGCCGGTCAGGACCTTGAGGTCGAAGTTCAAGTGACCCTTGAAGAATCTTATCATGGGACGACACGCCTCATCCAAACCGGGGAAAAGCAAATTGAAGCCAAAATCCCGAAAGGAGTACGTACCGGTTCTAAGGTGCGGCTTACCGGCCAAGGGGGTCCTGGGATTTCGGGCGGGCCGAACGGGAGTCTCTATTTAAACATCACAGTAAGTCCACATGCTCGCTTTGTTCGTGAGGGGGATGACTTGAAAGCCGATTTACCGATTGATTTCTACAAAGCCATTTTAGGGGGGGAGGTTAGGGTCCTGACTTTAGGCGGAGAAGTAATTCTCAAAATTCCAACCCTTTCGCAAAGTGGCAAGAAATTTCGCTTAAAAGGAAAAGGTATGCCAAATTTAGAAAATCCACATAAACAAGGGGATCTCTTTGTAGAATTAGCTATTGTCCTACCGGAAAACCTGAGTAAGCAAGAGATTTCGACTCTACGTGATCTGGCTGCTAAAAGAGGGTAACTTCATGACGCTGTTAACTTTACCTAACTTGAAAAGGAGTGAGTAATTATGTCTTTCGATACCAACCGATTTACCCAAAAATCTCAGGAAGCGATCGGCAATGCCCAAAATATGGCGGAACGCAACGGAAACAGTCAGGTTGAGCCTGAACATCTTTTGCTCGCTCTTTTAGAGCAAGGGGATGGCGTCGTTCCTCAAGTATTAAGTAAATTAAATATGGCAGTGGGCGTACTCATCAAAACTATCCGTCAAGAGATCAATCGCCTGCCACGTATAAGCGGTGGAAATGTCCAATTAAGCATTTCCCCCCGTTTACGTACGGTATTAGTAGCGGCCCATGATGAGATGGGCACGTTTGGGGATGAGTACGTCAGCACCGAACATTTACTGCTGGCCATTTTTGAAAAAGCCGG
>NZ_JCAIJG010000078.1:0-4879 GCF_059735615.1 Desulfosporosinus sp. Tol-M2 | reverse complement strand
GAAAAAATATAATTATAACAGATAAGCTTAAACCTAAAATAATAATCTGACTTAATTCATGAAAAGACTCTGAAACAAAATTAGTATTTTTAGTATAAACTAAAACATAACCAACTAATTTATCTTTATTATAAATAGGCAAGTTAAGATAAATAAAATTATTCTTCTTTAATATTTTATTAAATTCCGCTTTTCCCGAATCAAAAAGAGTATTCTCATCGAATGAGTTTTTCGTATTTTGACTTTTTGTTATTAATTCTAATTCCAAATCATAATAATAAATACTATTATTTTCATTTTCATTAATCATTGGTTGGATAATATTCTCTATTTGTAACAGTTTTTGAGTCTTCGGTAAATCTTTATTTTGTTTTAATTCTTCGATAGTGGAAATCCGGGATTGTATCTGGGCTTGTAGCTTGGAGGCACTTAATAATAAATTATCATTAAATTGTAAGGTCTGTTTCTCCCAAAAGTTTTTCCCATAGATAAACATAAAAATAAGCAGAAAAGCAAGTATCAAGGATATAACTTTAAGTAGGGTTAATTTAATAATAGATTGTTTGTCTAGGACGTTTTTCGTATTAAAATCCATCCCGCTATCCTCCAACTATCTGAAATAGAAGTATAGAGAAATGTTTAGCTTGCGTCAAGCCTTCAGGCACCAAAGCTGGATGCACCAAGAACAACAGACACCATGGAGGGTATAGGCTGCTGCGACTGTGGAAGCCTTTATCGCACTTTATCACCTGAAAGTTATCCTCAGATATGGTATAAGCGCTTAAGAGAACAATTTAAAAGCTGGATTATCCCAGCTTTTAAATTGTTAGGCAAATGTGCTGCCACGACCGGTAACCTCCTAAATTATCTTTGTAATGCTTTCGGGGTTTTGGGTTGATATAACCAGTAGCCACACGCAAAAACGGAGGTCGCACTGACCAGGAGCATTAATATGGACACAATTGTGGCAAAGAAGTACCTTTTCATAGCCTATTTTCACCTCCTTTTCTATTAAAAATAGGCAGTAAGGTGATACTTTGATAAGCTACACCTAGAACTGCACTAACACTTAATACAGGATTATCAAAAACATACATAATTATAAATAAAATAATTATAAAAACCATTGACGATATCTTGAGCTTAAATTTTAGGCTGCTGGAATGGATTGGTTTTGCATCACTGTCTACAGGCGCTAAGAAAGCTACCAGTAAAAAAGAAGCAACTAAACTAAAGATCAGAACATACTGATTAGTTAAGTTGCTATCAAGAAGTTTTTTGGCTAAAACTCCAATAAAACCATAACTAATAGCACCAATGATCAAACATTTTACAGGAGTATTAAAATGAGCTCCTCCCGATACCCTACGTAATAAGCCACCAAAAATAGCCGCAATAATAGTTGTCATTAAGGCATGAAAAGCATATCCAATAAGTATTATTAACAACGAGCCTAAGATAAAAAGAAGCGCTGTTTCGATGGCATAGGCTATTATTTCTTTTTTATCTTCGTTACAATCCAATTCATTTGTTATTACTTCAGTCAGTTTATTACTAATATTTTCAGAGAAATTCATTTATTCCACATCTTTTTTATAGAATTTGTTTAACAAAAAAGCAGTGATAAATAAAAGAAATACGTGAAATTCTCCTATTACAATCCTTTTAACCAAGTCAGTGGATAAACTTTCAGGTGTTAATCCAAAAACAGGCATTAACAATGACAGACAAACATACTCAAATATTACCAAAGCTAAGAAACTTAACAGACATGCAATCAGGGATAAACTGAAATCCCCTTTGCCAAGCCATAATAAAGCAATAAATAACAAAACAATTAGTAAAATAAGATGAATCCCAAAAGGAATAGGCAATAGTCTCACAACATACGCACAAAAAGCTAAAATAATCCCAATTAATACAACTTTATTCCACTTTAAAGGTATTTTGGCAATTACAAAAGCTAAAGCAGCGACTGCAATTTGTTCAGGTATTCCTTGTAAGAGCATAGCAATCAATGGAATTTTAATAAATCACACACCCTCTCCCTCTGAACGTAAAACACCACAACACTCTGACTTTTCCTCTAACTTCAATTATTGCACATTGCAGGGGAGAATTTACGCGAATCTTGTAGTACAAAAAAATCCTTAGGCTTGTTTTTAAGGGATTCCACACTTGTAGCTGTTCCGAATCGTTCTTTAGCCTCTGCAACGCAAAACCACGGACACGCTCGGAACGGACATCCGGGATCAAAATACCAAGTAAAACCCCGTAATTACTTGCGGAGTCTAAGTTTCCTATGGATTGTATTTCTTAATATTAAGCCTCGCAAGATCCTTGCGTAATGCTATGGCCTTGCGTAAAAAAACATGCACTATTTCCGTTTGACTACGTGAAGTATTTACGTGGATCAGCACTCGGATGCAGCGGGAGAGGCTACCAGGCACAGGGATTTCTGTCGCACAAAGAAGCGGTACCAACTCCCAGCCAATCTCACGTGCACTGGACGCAGGAAAATCCGCATTCAAATCCGGCGTAACTGTAAATATGGCGCTGACCAAGTCATCTGTACTTAGCGCATTCTCTGCAAGGATTATTTGTAAAAGTTCCTGGGTGGCTTCCTTTATCTCCGCGGCATCATTACGCTCGACCGTTGTCGCACCTCGAATTCCTCGAATCATCTGCTAATCACCTGCTTTTTTGGGAGCGACGCGATGTCCCAGTCCCACCGCAACCTCATCCAAATGTAAGAGCCCGATGCCAAAAAAAATCGCAACACTTAAGTGGTCGTCTTGACGTGCAACCCCAATCTTCCCACCAATATTCAGACCCATAGCTTTGTTCATAATTTGACTTAAGGCTTCGCGAGTTGCCCCGGCAACTGCACCTTCATCCCCATGTGTCTCTTGGATTACCCCTTCACGTTTGGCAGCTACTATAGCACGTTCTACAATCTTGCGGATCGAACTAACGTACTCTCCGCCGTAATCAACAGCAGCGGTTCTGACTCCAAGGCGCAGATAAGAATCTTTTAAATTGGCCTCTTCTTCTCGGCTCTCTGTCATAGCCATTTTTAAGGCTGCGATCGCAATTTTCTTACTTTGTGCCATCATCGCGTTCTTCCTTCCGCCTATCATACCGCTCGAAAGCTTGCTTACTGATTAGTTAATTAGACACCTTTCAGGTGCCTTTGCTCAACTATTAACCCATTCCACCGTTCAATATTAGAGTTGCTTCCATCCTACCGTACTGCCTTCTTTTTCGAATGACTATGCATAACTATACACGTCTGAATTATAGTATGCCAACGCGTGATTTGCAAGACTACGGTCTGACTGTTAGGTTCTGAGTATTCCCCTGTATCACGACAATCCGATTCTTACGAGGTTCAACCAATTGGGTATCTTTCTTGACAACTTGAACCTGAATGATCTGAGACAAACCTCTCCCGTCCAACTGAATTTGACCGGACTCTACCGTTATTTGCTGTTCTCCATTGGCTAAAGTGGCTATGACTTTACCATTTTGAAGCACACGAATCGAAGCAGCCGGTGTCGCTTTTAACGTCAACTGCCAGGTCTTAGGCACTTCGGCAAGTGCAGGTAATTCCAAAGGAGGAGCTTCAACCTTTGTTGCTACCGCCAGATAAAATTCAAGTGGATCCCTTATCACACTTAACTGCATTATTACAAGTATTATCGACGCCAAAACCATAACCCGAATGATCTTGCTTTCTCCCCGCTGAACTGTATTCCACATCCATTCCAATACGCTTTCCCTTCGACGCACGTACACCACCTCGAAAGAGTTTATGCAGAAGGGGTATTAATCAGACCAGCGAGAGCGCAGAATCGCTCGCCGAACGGCCTGCCCTGTGCCCCATTGCAAACGCAGCCTGGAGATTATACCCTCCCGTAATGCCATCGACATCCACAACCTCTCCGGCCCAATAAAGCCCTTCTACACGTTTGGAAGCCATTGTTTTTGGGTTGATCTCTTTAACATCAATTCCGCCTGCCGTTACAATCGCTGTCTCTATAGAAAGGGTTTCCGTAATTGTAACGGGTAATCCATGCAATAATCCAACTAAACGTTTCCGTTCTTCACGGCTGATTTGATGCACTACCCCTTCCGGGTTTATCCCGCTCAAGCGAATCATGACGGGAATCAGACTTTGGGGTAAGAGGTCCTCCAGAGCATTTTTAAACTGCTTATTGCTATACTTTTGAAAATCCCGTTGCACCCGGATATCTAACTGCTCTGACGAAAGAGCAGGCTTCAAATTAATTCGCAGCTCGACTTGTTCTCCTCCACGCAGTGCCTCCCCCGCCTGACGGCTAATTGTTAAAATGATGGGACCCGATACCCCAAAATGCGTAAACAACATTTCTCCAAACTCTGTAACCTTCTTCTTGCCACCTATCCACAAGGAGGCTTCGACATTTTTCAGAGCAAGCCCCTGCAGTTCCTTTACCCACTCTTTAGAGGTTTTCAGTGGAACCAGAGCCGGCCGGGGTGTAATAACCCTATGCCCCAGTTTCCGGGCGAACCTAAACCCATCCCCGCTGGAGCCGGTAGCGGGGTAAGAGGACCCTCCGGTACACACGATTACCGATGGTGCTAAATATCGTTTTTGGCCAGCTCCGCGTACACCTTTGATCTGCCCATTCTCAACCAGGATTTCTTCCACGGTTATTCCCGACCGGACCTCAACTCCCTTCTCGTCCAGAAAGGCCGTAAGGGCTTGAACAACCTTTTCCGCATCATCGGAGACAGGAAAAACACGCCCTCCCCGTTCAACTTTCGTCTCTACCCCATAACGGGCAAAAAACGCCCGTAAAGCCACGTTATCAAAATCTCTCAATATTCCTTGTAA
>NZ_JCAIJG010000139.1:0-1505 GCF_059735615.1 Desulfosporosinus sp. Tol-M2 | reverse complement strand
CTTGACGGTGTGCAAGCCACGAGAATTGTTGTTCTCTCAGGCGCAGAACACAGTGTTGACTTAGTAGGAACTAAAGCTGATAGTCTTGTGGTTTCAAGTTCCTCCCCTGTCCATGTAGCGGCAAAAACAGGAACAATTTTTGGAACTACCTTAGTTCAATCTAATACTGCTGTGGAATCACAAAGCGGAGCAAATGTAGGGGTCTTATCTGCCCAACCACGCCTGAATGAACCAGTTAATGTGCAGCTTAATGGGACATTCTCTAACGATGTTTTCCTTAGTGGGAGTGTAAAACTAACGGCTGCTGACGGCGCCGTTGTTCCTGCTGTAAGGGTGGCTGGGGCAACTACACCGGATGCAATTCAGTTAGCAGGACAGTTCGCCAGCGTATTAATTAATGATGACTCGCCGATAACCTTGTTATCAGGTAAAATCATTGAAATGACAGTCACCGGAACGACAAACATTGTCGTCATGAGCGGAGCGGAAATTACGGGCTTAACCTCAGCAACTGGGAAGGCCATAGTAAGCGGCGGTGGAACTGTAAACGGAAAGCCCACGACCGCTACTCCCGTAGAAATTTCGGTAGTAACTGTTGTAGTAACACCTGTAGTAAACCCCGGTGGTAATAGTGGTGACCCCAACAGTGCTGCTGCGCCTACATTTGTGCGTACCGAAGTGACGAACAAGGGTGATGTGAGTATCTACTTCAGCAAAACTATGGCCGATCCCATCGGCAAGCATGGAGGATTCACGGTTACGGTAAATGGAAAATCTGTAACAATTACCGGTATAGAGTTGACGAATACCGATGGTAAGTTAAAGTTAGTGCTTGCTGATAAATTAGTAGGCGACGAAGTAGTTACCGTTGCGTACAGCAAGCCCTCAAACAGCGCAATGCAGATCACAGCATCTGATGGCGGGGTGTTAGAAACCTTTGGTACTAAATCGGCAGATGGCTCATTTATGTTTGCCATCAATAATGCAGCCCCGAATGCAGCTGGAATGGGAAAGGCCATCATAACTTATGCGGAGACTTTGGGTTTAGACTTAACGGACTACAATTCCTTAAGCGATAAGACGCCGGTATATACTGCCCTGGCCTGGAAGGATTTTGACAATAAAGCTGCCGTGAAAGCGGCGTTTGACGCTGCGGTTGCGGCTCAAAAATCAGCAGAGAAAGAGCCCCCCGGTGGTGGTGCTCCCACCCCGACAGCAGTAGTGCTAGCCGACGGATCATTAGGGACAGCAGGAGACCAGAAGATCTCAGGATTAACAAGTGGAACGAAATATGTAGTAACGTCTGGTGGCAAGAGCTACGGAGTTCAAGCCAACGGGACACTGGGAGCGGAGAACTCGGCTGCAGAAGCCTTAAACGGCACTGAGGTCACAGGCTTGACCAATGGAACTATATATAGCGTCGCTGTAGAAGTTCCAGCTGCCCCGACAGCAGTAGTGCTGGCAGGCGGGTCGTTAGGTGCAGTAGGTGACCAGAAGATTACAGG
>NZ_JCAIJG010000171.1:0-3295 GCF_059735615.1 Desulfosporosinus sp. Tol-M2 | reverse complement strand
TGTGGGCGCTCACTTTAATTGACATTAAAGTGGCGTTTTTTTCTTGCCTAATTTGTCGTTCCAATAGATAATGATTGTCATGTGAATATATAGAACCACATGACAATCTTAAAAAAGGATAAAAGAAAGAGGAAACATCATTGGCCTGCCAGCCTCGTTTCCTCTTTCCTATTGGTTATTACCAATATGATTCTAACTGAAGAAAACTGGACTGTCCAGTCATATATTGAACTATTTGTTGATGGTTGTCCTACACACTTACGCCCAACAATGTGTCCGCACTGCCAGGCAGAAGTAATGTTGCACAAACATGGAAGTTTTAAAAGAACAGTGTATACCTTATTAGAAGCGTTCATCATTTCCATCTTCCGGTTTAAATGTAACAAGTGTGGGAAATCCACGTCGTTACTTCCTGACTTTGTGATGGAACACCATCAGGTGGCATGGGAAGTTAAAGAAGAAGTGATCCATCAACAGTTAGCGGGGGTAGCTTTGGTTAAAATCGCGGAAGACCTGGTAACCTCGGCAGGAAAGTTTAGTGAGAAGACTGTATGGCGCTGGAGCAAAGCAATACGTGATGAACTAAGAGAATCGTCGTCCGAACTTTGGCCGGTTATCTTAGAGAGACTACCCCATATTGAAATCCCAGTTGGCCCGTCAAAACCGGCCCGAGAATGGGCCTGGTTATTTAGAGCATGGGAGCAAGTAAGATCAATGATCCCAGGATACGGGAATCTTGGTCTTCTTGCTTGGCTCTACCATAATAAACACTCACAGGCGGTGGCATACGGTTAGCATAATCCCACAAAAGCTGTCCATGGTGTGGCGTAACTTTTTCATGCAGAATAGCGGTATGGACAACCCCATCCTAAATTTATGTTTGAAGGAGTGAGAAACTATGGATTTCCCTACAGATGAACAAGTGGCAGCCTTTCGTTACGGATTAATAGCACCGATTGTATCTCGTCAGACTCCGATGATTCCCGGAGAGCTGAAGCGTCAGCTTGTCCAAATTGCCGCACTCAGTCACACAATTCCTGGCAGTCACAAGACTAAGGTCAGTGTACGCACTCTTGAGCGCTTTATGGCAAACTATAGAAAAGAGGGTTGGGAAGGACTTAAGCCCAAAAAACGTCCTCAGAAAAACGCCATAGCCTTACCTGCTCCCGTCTTACAAAAAGCCATTGAGCTACGCCGTGAACGGCCCGAGCGTAGTGTAGAGCAGATTATCTACCTATTAGAACATAGTGGTATGGCCACGGAGGGAACTCTGGCCCCCAGCACCTTATCTCGGCACTTACGAAAGGCCGGTGTCAGCCGTCAGGAACTTTTGCAGGTCATGGAATCATCGAGAGGTCATCGACGTTTCGAAGTGGAGGATGTCCATCTCATGTGGCAGGCAGATTTTCAGCATACTCTTTATTTACCGGACCCACTCCATTCAAAGAAACGTAAAAAAGCGATGTTATTTGCCATCATTGATGATTTCTCCAGAGCAATTGTCCATGGAGAATTCTACTGGGATGAGAAATTGCCTCGCTTAGAAGATGCTCTCAAAAAGGCGATCTTGCGCCACGGAGTGCCCTCCCAGTTCTATTGCGATAATGGAAGCGTGTTTTCATCTCACCATTTAGTCCGGATCTGTGCCAAGTTAAACATTAAACTTTCCCATTCACGTCCATACAAACCCCAAGGTCGAGGGAAGATTGAGAGGTTCTTCAGATTTATCGATACAAGCTTCAGGCCAGAGGCCCATGTGCAGATTGGAAACGGTAGTATTACTACGCTGAAACAGTTAAATGAGGCCTTTACATCTTGGTTAGAGGGGTACTATCACTTACGTAAACATGGCAGCACCGGTCAATCTCCTAATGATAGGGTAGCTGGTCTTAAACGGACGATGCGCCGGGTATCGATGGCTGAATTGACCGAGATCTTCCTTTGGGAAGAATCGCGAAAGGTGGATAAAACGGGTTGTGTCAGCGTTTTTGGTAATACCTTCGAGGTTCCCTCTCATCTTTCTGGTCAAACCGTTACACTCCGCTTTGACCCTTTCGATCTAAGCGTAATGCAAGTTTGGTACGACGGAAACCGACTGCCAGATGCCCGACTTCTCGATTTAAACCGCAAAGTCCATGAACGGGTTAAAACAAAGTCTAAGGTCGAAAAACAAGAAGCCCCTCCCACGACGGGCCTCAATTTCTTCAAGTTGGCTGAACAAAACCGACGTAACCAATGGGCCCAAGAGACTTTAAATTTTAGGCCAAAGCAGGAGGTAACCCATGACTGATCTGCTAAGTTCTACCCAAAGTATCCCTTTTTCTCGGTCACCTCAAGGAGATATGTTCTTTGAGGCAGGTGCTTACGCTGAAGCCTTAGCACGCTTGCAATTAATGGTGACAAACTCCTGCCTTGGTGTGCTTACTGGAGAAATAGGCAGCGGTAAATCCACCCTTATTCGCCGTCTGGTACAAGCCTTAGATCCAGTCCGGTACCAAGTGATCTATCTAAGTCAGGCGGGCATGAAACCTCGTGATTTCTATGGAGATTTATTGCGTGGGTTAGGTGAAGAACCGAATTTTTACCTATCTAAATCTAAACTGTTGCTCGAACAAGTCTTAAATGACAGGGCTCTTCAGAGGGATAAATCGTTGGTTGTCATTATTGATGAAGCCCATGACATTAGTCCGTCCATGCTATTAGAGCTTCGGTTTGCTTTAAATCACCAAATGGACTCAACCTCCTTGCTTTCGCTTATTCTTGTCGGGCAGCCAGAGTTGCGGCGGATCTTACGTATGAACAAATACGAGGCCATTGCCCAGCGCATTCATCTTCAATACCATCTTACTGGTCTTACTGCTCAAGAATCGGCAACATATATCCGGCACCAAATGAAGCAAGCGGGACTTAATACACCCATTTTTACAGATAGTGCTCTTGGTTTAATCTACTCGGAGACGAAAGGAATCCCACGGCTTATTAACACAATCTGTACCCATGCCCTATATGAGGCTAAACGGAACGGAAGTGAGGTCGTGGAGGATGCTCAAATCGGGCGGATTTTAGCGGATGCTGAACGGCAACGTGGTACCGCTATGTAGGTTTATCCACATTATCCCCACTATACACATGAATTAGCATGTGCGTATTGGGGATTTTTCTTATCCACATTGACTGGCTTTCTTAGAGGCATGTATTGACGGCAGGATTCTATTGGTATGGGCGTGTTGTCAGTACATTTCTTCCGACATCGGCAGTGAGATACACACCGTCATTTAAGGTGAGAAGCGACACC
>NZ_JCAIJG010000152.1:0-3789 GCF_059735615.1 Desulfosporosinus sp. Tol-M2 | reverse complement strand
GGAGCTCCACATAATGCGTTTGTCCCAGAGCACAAATACTGTGGCGGTATCATCCACAAAGTCCACCGTTCCTTGGTCACCGGGCTTAAGAGTAGAGTAGGGATCGGTCATGGTTACCAGTTCAACTCTCGTGTCCTTTGGAAATTGCTTTCGAACCCGCTCAACCGTTTCTTTATTTGGAAACATCATCACACACCTCCGCGCTTTTCTTAGTGCCTGACTTGAAGGCAGAATTTCCGGACAGGTTTTTCAGGAGGATTCTGCGCACATGTTTATATTCATCCCCGATGAAGCCGAGCCGCAGCAGAAAGCAGCGGAAGGCGTACTTTTCGTTATCGACTGCCTTCTCGTGTGCTGTGACTCGCTTTTGCTTTTTGGCTGCCGCGCAAAGCGCGCCGATGAAGCGAGAGTAGGCAGACACCTCATCGCTTTCGGCAGGAAACTTGAACCAAGGGAATTTGAGCGTGGTTTCCGTCCGTTCAATAGGAAGGGCATCTGCGCCAATGGCCTTTTTAATCAATTCTGCTTTGCTGGCGATCAGCTTTTCCAGATTGGCGATTCCTTCATCGGTCATAAAGGAGAGGGGCATTTCTATACTCAGTTTGTCGGGTTCATCCGGTTCGGGAACATCGCTGGCTTGCATGCCGTTTTCGCCCTGCCAATTTTCGCGATGGGTGCGACCCAAACCGAGCTCCTCACGTCCGTCCATCTGCAAATCCTCAAAGGCGGGAATGTCATCGCCGCCGTATGGTCCGCGATTTGAGTAGTCGGGGACATTTGCGTTTTCAAGTTTCAGACGGCGCATTTCACGCTCGGCCAGAAGTTCAGCTTCGTCATTTAACTCTTCAATTGATGGTGTCGCTCCCATGCCACCAAGTCCGCTCTCGTAGGTATCTGGTTCATCGTATTCGTGTTCCGCTGCTTCAAAACCGTGGATACCCTGCAGGTCAGATTCGAGGTCAAGGTTGTCTGGACCCGTAACCACGCCGTTCTTATCAATGTGGTATCCGCCCACCTCGTAGGCGAAGGTCGGTGCTCCGAGGTAATTGGTCGGCGCATTCAGTTCCTGACTGATTGCTGCTACCAGGGCTTTCCGTTCCTGACCAGTTACGTTGTAATTGATTCTC
The DNA here is from genome assembly GCF_059735615.1 of Desulfosporosinus sp. Tol-M2. Lineage (NCBI taxonomy): Bacteria > Bacillati > Bacillota > Clostridia > Eubacteriales > Desulfitobacteriaceae > Desulfosporosinus > Desulfosporosinus sp. Tol-M2. The sequence goes on along the minus strand of NZ_JCAIJG010000152.1, from coordinate 2,662 downwards.
ATGGTAAAAACCTCCGATTTCATTTTGATTCCGAAGGCTTCGCATGCCTTCCGGTGATTACATACATCACTCTAAAAGGCTGTAATAGCAAGTCTTTTGTGTAGTTATTGGTGTATTATTTCCTAGTCGCGGTGTGCTACTTGCTTCACCAAATCAGCATATTTAAGCGTTTTACCATCCCGTTCACAAATGATGTCCTCGCCGCCGTTTTGCTTGAACTCAGCATAGCGGCGAAGGATGACGCTTGCGTACTTTTCGTCGAGTTCAAGCATAAAACAGGTGCGGTCAAGCTGTTCGCAGGCGATGAGGGTTGAGCCGCTGCCGCCGAAGGTATCCAGTACGATGGCGTTGGCCTGGCTACTGTTGGATATAGGATATGCCAATAAATCCAGCGGCTTGCTTGTCGGGTGGTCGGCGTTCTTTTTCGGCTTATCAAAGTTCCAAATTGTGGTCTGCTTACGATCGGAGTACCACTTGTGCTTGGCGGTATCTTTGAAGGCATACAATACTGGCTCATGCATCTGTTGGTAGTCGCCACGTCCGAGAACGAGAGCATTCTTTACCCAGATGCAAGTGGTGGAGTAGTGGAAGCCTGCATCAACGCATGCGCGAAAGAAGTTCACTTTTTCCGAATCCGAATGAAAGCAGTAAAAGGCCCCGCCGTCAGTGATGTTTTCGTAAAAACATTTGAACGACGAGAGCAGGAAGTTGTAAAACTGTTCCGCTGCCATGCGGTCATTCTTGATTTTCAGTCCGCTGGCTGATTCAAATGATACGTTGTATGGCGGATCGGTAAGGACCAGGTTCGCCTTGCGACCGTCCATCAGTTTTTTGACGGTGTTCCCATGGGTGGCATCACCGCAAATTAACCGATGCCGTCCGAGAGTCCATACATCACCGGGCAAAACAAAAGCCGCCTCTTCCAAAGCGGCTGTCAGATCAAAATTGTCGTCTTGTACATCATCGCTATCCGCAGCAAATAGCTTTTCGATCTCGTCCAGCCCGAAGCCAGTAAGCTCAAGCTCAAAGCCGAGGTCTTTCAATTCTCCGAATTCGAGAGCCAGAAGTTCTTCATCCCAGCCAGCGTTCAACGCCAGTCGGTTGTCGGCGAGGATGTAAGCGCGTTTTTGAGCTCCGGTCAGATGCTCCGCAAACACACAGGGAACCTCCGATAAGCCTTCAGCTTTGGCAGCAAGGACACGACCGTGTCCGGCAATGATGTTCAAATCCTTATCCACAATGATGGGATTAACGAATCCGAACTCGCGGAGAGAAGAGCGAAGCTGCAAAATCTGCTCTTTGCTGTGGGTGCGAGCATTTCTCGCGTATGGGATAAGGCGGTCAATGTCCACCTTTTCAAATCGTTCTGTAGTTTGCATTTATTAAAACCCCCTGTTCGTGAGCAGCTCCAAGAAGGCATTCTTCTCTTCGTTTTGGTTGTTGCTGTAACGGTTGATGATTTGCATAATTAAGTTAAAGTCGGCTTGCATCGCTTTGTAGTAGCCAGCACCTGCTGTGACGTAGGGCGACAGTTTAAGCTCCTTAGTCATGCGTCCGATTTTGCGATTCATCGCTTCGCAGGCGAGGAAGCCCTGCCTGTTAAGTACATAGTCCGTTATCGTCTGCGGAGCGACCAAGCCGTCGCAACCACGGGCTGCGATGTACTCCTCAATTTCAGTTCGTAGAATATCGGCTGAGGGTACTTCCTTTTCACATTCCTTCATCGCCATGGAGAAATACTCAGTCATGACATTTTGCGATGCTATCTTTTTAGCAGTCGGCTTTGGTGTTGCTTTGCTGACTGCTGGTTTGCCTTCAAGTTTCTTGTCGATTGGATTTTTCCGAGGACGGCCTGCCCCCGGACGGTAGCCTCCGCTGGGCATTTGCGTCACCTCGTTTTGATTTTGATTTTTTGATTTTTGATTTTTGAAAAATTCACACGAAAGGCCGAGCGCGCTGTCCTGCCTGAAAGCGGCAGAGAATCAAACCGCCCCTCCATTTATCAAACAATCAAAAGTAATCGCCTTGCTCGGCATGGAGTCTGCTGTGGCACTCCCCGCAGAGAGGCATCAGATTTGACCAGTCGTTTGTGCCGCCATCCGTCAGCTTCCGCTTGTGGTGGACCAGGGTCGCCGGTGTAAGCCTGCCATCCTTTTTACACAACTCGCAGAGAGGGTTTGCTGACAGGAACGCCGTGCGAATCCTCGCCCACGATCTGCCGTAGCGTTTATTGCTGTTGGGGTCACGGTCATATTGGTTGTAGCGTTTGGCTTCAGCCTTGGCGTGTTCCTCACAGTACCGTTCGCTTGTCAGGTTGCGGCAGCCGGGGTAGGCGCAGGGCTTTTTTGCTTTATAAGGCATTGTTCTTCGCCTCCGATTCAGGGCATGAAAAAAGCCGCTGCGGTAATCCACAACGGCTCGTGCGCCCATTCAATTTTCTCATTCTAACTATAACATACCGCAGCAAAGCTGCAGACAATAAAAATAAAATAGCCGTTCCTCAATAAATCGGCAACTAAATTGCCAGTCCCAAGATATCGGATGATATAATGGGCAGTGGTAAAACACTGAATGCGAGGTAACGGCTATATGAAGAGTATAAATAATTATCACGATCAAATCAAGGGAATTCTGCACGGTTTTGATCGAATCATATTTAAAA
>NZ_JCAIJG010000133.1:0-1887 GCF_059735615.1 Desulfosporosinus sp. Tol-M2 | reverse complement strand
ACTCTTCAGTGGTGAGCTAGCAGGCAATTCGCTTTTTATTGGCCGTTAATACGGTAAAATAATTTGTTTCGCTAAATCATTTATAGTACAATAACTTTTGGGGTTAAATTAGTTGCATAGGTTAACTGAACATACTCGATGGTCTTTGAGTTTAGTCGAACTTATCCAAGGGTTTTACGCCACTTATCTCACCAACGAAGCGGGAGTGATAGTGGCGGTTGTTAGCCAATGGATAAATGACAGAAGTAAAGGACGTGTGGTACTGTGGTTATTCGGGACAGACAGGTAGATCGGGAATGCATAACGGGAGCGATTATAATTATTTGTATATTTGTTCTCATCTTGTCAGTGGTGAGTATGCGGTTGTTAGATGTTAAAGTAACGAACATTGAATTAGTCGACCGAGGATTGTATACTGTTATTACCGATAAGGGACCTATCAATATTAGTCAGGATGATATTCTCCGAATTGAACGGACCTATCCTAAGGTTGCCATTACCGGTACGAGTGTTGAACAAGATCGGATTTATACTACGAAAGGTTTTATTTACATAACTGGGTTAGATCCATTTTACGCCACGGGGCGTAAAATGATTAATTCTGTAGATTTTGAAGGAAAACCCGTATGGATTAAACCAGACAAAATTGAAGCGACCGAATCCGTGGAGAGCCGGAATCAGCAAAATAATACCAACCTGACAATTATTCAACCGTTTAGCTATGCGATCGGGACTCCTCCAAAACTTATATCTCTTGTCTTTTCTGTTTTGTCCCTACAAAATCTGGCAATCGCCTTTGGAGGTATGGCCTTGGTGGTCCTCATTTTTCCATTAAGATTGGCAACCACGATGCCTGCGCAACCCTTTATGCAGGAGGACCAGGAATATAGCTCTTCAGAAGAAGTGAAAGAAGTAGTTGCCAAGTAACTTAATACTTGAAATATGAATCTCATTACGAAATCAACACGAAATCAATGCACCTATACAGTGGAGTAATAAGAGAGGGGAGACATCTGCGATGTCTCCCCATAGATAATATTATCCAATCGTAAGACTCCCACTTCTACAAGTGGGAGTGGGGCCTCCATACCCTGCTTCGGTGGGGGTAGACTCCCCCACCGAAGTCTCGATGTTCAGCTTAAGCTGAACGAGTTCACTCACTGAGCAATCTTGCTGGAATCACCTTGGAATCCCTTGAGTTGGGTTTCCAGGTCGTCGAGTAATTTGCGGATTTGATTCATTTGATCAGTGATCGACGCCATGTCCGGTGCATTCTGAGTAGTTGTTGTTTGCGTTTGCGGTGACACAACAGGAACAGGCGTACTTTGTCCAGGTGTTGTAGGTTGAGGTGTCCCGTCTCCAAAGAGTTGTGTTAAGGCTGTACCTAAGTTATCGGTCATCACCAAATGATCTTGATAAGCGAGCACAACCCGTTTCATTTCTGGTATACTGCCGCCTTTATTCGATTGTAGATAGATCGGTTCAACATAGAGAAAGTTTCCGCCGATCGGAAGGGCTAAGAGATTTCCTCGAATTACACTTGAGCCACTTTGATTCCATAAAGCAAGCTGTTTAGATATGTCCGGGTCTTGGTCTATTCTCGATTCGATTTGCAACGGACCGTCAACTTCAATATTCTTAGGCAGTTTATAAAGCAATAGCTCGCCGTAATGTTCGCCGTCCATGCGAGCAGCCATCCAGGAAACCATGTTGTTCCGTGAATTGGATTCGCTGGATGCCGGTGTGAAGGGTAGCATAAGCACAAACTCAGGTTTATCTTCCCCCGGAACTTTCATAATAGTGTAATACGGTACAACGGTTATGGGCTTCGACTCAAAGAGCTCCTTGCCAATATCCCAGGAATCTTCCTTATTATAGAAAACGGCT
>NZ_JCAIJG010000167.1:0-9652 GCF_059735615.1 Desulfosporosinus sp. Tol-M2 | reverse complement strand
GGTAAAGTAACCTTACCGAACCACAAAGGTGATCTTCCACCTGGTACACTCAACAGCATATGGAAGCAGGCAGGGTTGAAATAAGCCCTGTATCCTTACTAATAAATATAAAATAATATAGGAGGGATTAACTTGCGTAAAATAACTTATTTTGCAGTATTTGAACCGTCAGTGGATGGAGCATTTGGTGTATATTTTCCTGACTTACCAGGATGTATTTCAATAGGGGATAACTTTTTACATGCTCGGGGTATGGCAACTGAAGCTTTAGGACTACATCTGTGGGGAATGGAAAAAGATAATAATATAATCCCAGTTCCCGCTCAGCCACCATTTAACGATATTCCAACCGGTTCTATAATCGTGCCTATCACAGTGTTTCCGGAAGTTGTAAAGAATGAAATGGATAACAGATCTGTAAAGACAAATATAACTTTACCGGCATGGTTAAAGGATTTGGCAGAAAAGCAGGGAGTGAATTTTTCTCAGATTACCCAGGCTGCGCTTAAGGAATACCTTGGAGTTGATAGACCCTAAGATACTTTGACTGCAGCAGATGTCCAGATTCGCATGAACCAGGCTATTGCAAAAAACCTTTAAGCCAAGGAGGGGTGATACAATGCATATTTTTATAGTTTATGCGCATCCAAGTGAAGAATCATTTACTCATTCTGTTTTATTAGCGTTTATTAATGGTCTGAACTATTCAAATCATACCTATGAAATTTCTGATTTATATAAAATGAATTTCAGGTCAGACATGGAATTAGATGAATATGAGAGAGAATCAGGCAGGGAATCCAGCCGGACTATACCGGAAGATGTTAAACTGGAGCAAGAAAAAATAAACAAATCCGATGCTCTGGTATTAATTTATCCCGTATGGTGGAGTGATTGTCCAGCCAAGTTGAAAGGATGGTTTGATAGAGTATACACTTTGGGGTTTGCATATGCATATGAAAACGGAAAACATGCCGAAGCCTGTTTTAAAGTTAAAAAAGCTTTAGTTATCTGTGCGGCAGGACATACTGTTGAATACTTGGAGGAAATCGGAATTGCAGAAAGCATGAGGACAGTTATGTTAAGAGATCGGCTTCTTGGTGTGGGTGCAGAGCAGGCGGAAATGGTAATATTGGGTGGCATGGTCTCAAAGGATTATGAAGTACGTGAAAGGAATCTGAAAATAGCGTTTGACATTGGGATGAATATAAATATTAGTGTTTAAACCGCTCAGCACCCGGTTCACACGGACATGATGATTTTTAAGTTACACTAAAACGCTGCCATCGGCCTTATACGTTACATTATTAAGGTCTGACAAAGTTACTGATTCGTGGGGTGATCAAATGGAATACCGAGAAATGTCGTATGAGGTAACTGAAGTTGCGAGATTGTATAATAGATTAGCAAATTTTATTAAGGACGAAACAGGCGATGAGTATTTTAATTTTAATGAGCTATCAGAAGAAGGTTTAGAAAACCAATTATTATCATTCGTAAACGATCCCATGAAGAGAATTTACATTGTGAAGGAAAATGATAATGTTATAGGGTTTATTGCCGGTGAAATAATAAACTGTTTTCTTCCCATATCGAAAATTTCAAAAGTAGGTTATGTGGCTGGTGAAGCACTCATCCCCTCCAGCTCTGTAGTATACTTATATGACTAATACCAAGAAAACGCATGGAGAATAATTTTCATAACGTTTTGTGCCTGAGCGCAGCGAAAGGAATGAAAAATAATGTTTTTTGATAATGAAGCTCACCCCAAAAACAGTCCAAGCGAACTATTTAGATTAAGAGATAGCATTTATGCTGCTGATCTATTTATTGCGTCTTTATGTTGGTTGGATTTTTTTACATGGCTATCAAAAAATCCATCATCCAGGAAATTTATTTGTGAAAGTTTAAAAATTGCTGAACGACCTTGTGAAGTTATGTTAACGCTTCTTTTGGCGATGGGATTGATAATTGAAGAAAATGATGTGTATAAATTAGCTGAAATATCGGAAGAATTTCTGGTTAAAGATTCAAAATTTGATATTGGACCTTACTTCTCGTCACTTCGTGAAAGACCAATATGTAAAGATATGTATAATATTCTGAAAACGGACAAGCCGGCAAGTTGGGGCAGCAAAGAGGATGGTAAGGAATGGCAGTTGGCGATGGAAAGAGAAGACTTTATGAAGGAATTTACGGCTGCTATGAATAGTCGAGGTAATTATCTTGCTCCTGACTTGGCAAAGAAATTAACTTGTAAAGGGTATAAAAAGTTGTTGGACATAGCAGGCGGATCTGGGATATATGCTTGTTCAATAGTTAAAGAAAACGATGGCCTTGAAGCTGTAGTAGTAGAAAAACCCCTTGTTGATAGAGTTGCAAAAAGTTATATATCAAAAAACGGGTTGAATAATAAAGTATCGGTTTTACCATTGGATATGTTGAAGGAACAATTACCATATGGATTTGATATACATCTATACTCACATGTATTCCATGATTGGAATCAGAAAACAGTGGTTAATCTTATTGAAAGTTCTTATCTAACACTAAACCCTGGTGGTATGATAGCAATATATGATATGCATGCAGATGTAGATCAAACAGAGCTGTTAGCCGTGGCGGAATATTCTGTTTTACTTATGTACTCAACAGAAGGTAAGTGTTATTCGATAAAAGAAATAAGTGAATATTTGCATAATGCTGGATTTCGGGATATAAATGTTAAGGTATCGCTGGCGAACAGGAGCTTAATTACAGCAGTAAAGCCTAATTAAACTCGTGACTTCGTTTACAGATGAGAAGGACGTCTGATCAAGTCCGGATAATTTGGGTATAACTAATTACACGAAATATGAAACATTCCCGTTAAGTCTTATCCGTTTTTGGGGTTTGGGCTATGTTCTTGCGCGGCCTGCCCCCTTTTTTTGCGCATAATAACTAATTGTGAAGCACTTAGTTGCTTTTTTCTTCGCAATAATACCGCTCACCGGTTTTGCGATTGTAATATACCCGAAGTTTTCTTCCATCACTTGGGTCAATAGTGATCTCCTCAGTTTTTTCGAACCCCGCCGGAACGTCTATCCCGTGGTTTTTCCTATACCGCTTGTCCCAAATTACATAGGTGATTAAAGCAAAAGCAATTATAAATATTTGAATAAGAATATAGAAACCGACGATTCTTAGCATAAATTTATTCCTTCTCAATTACTACTGCCGTACCGTATGCCAGGACCTCGCTCATGGTCTGACCGATTTCACTGGAATCAAATCTCATCATCACTATTCCATTAGCACCCATAGCGGCTGCATTCATAACGAGACGGTCGATTGCTTGTTTACGAGCATCTTCCAGCATAGAAGTATATTCGTGGATTTCTCCGCCAACGAGACTCCTCAGGAATGCCATAATATTGCCGCCCAGCCCCCTGCTTCTTACTATTAATCCAAAAACTTGACCCTTTACTTCTTTTACCTTGTAACCTACAATATTTTCAGTAGTAACAACTAACATTCAAAATACCCCCTTCAAATATAAGATCGAATAACGTTACAACATACGAATAATGCTCCTAACTGTTATTATTTTGAACCAATAATAATGCCCATAACCCCTTATAAAATAACCTCTTATAAAAAGTTTTTATTTATTTATCACCGCAATACTATTTTAAAGACTTAGCTATTTCCTGTCGATGGATTCATAGTTAACTTTAGTTGAATAAGTTAACTTGCGGGAAACTTCCTTTCGAATGTAATTTCCATAGGGACATGAAAGCAGTAATTGCATTCACCTGAGAGTAGCCAGCTTTCCGGCGGCCAGCAGCAGCGGGTAGCCATCGGGCGGGCTTTGTCAGCCAAGCCGGCGATTATTTTAGCCGATGAACCGACCGGCAATTTGGATACCAAAAATAGCCGGGATGTGATCAATCTCCTGAAGCTGTCTGTTGAAAGGTACAAGCAAACGCTGATCATGATTACCCATAACCAAAGCTACGCGTCATTTGCGGATCGAGTGCTGGGTGTTGAGGACGGTATTGTGACCGATTTGGGTGGGGTGAAGAAATGAGAAGCTATCTTTCCCTTGTGCCCAAATACCTGTCGGCCCATAAGAAGAAAACCAGGCTGACCATCACCAGTATTGCCATATCCGTTGCCCTGGTTACCGGCATCTTTTCCATGTTGGATTTTTTCCTGCAATTTGAAAAAATTCAACAGATTCATGAATATGGTAATTATCATTTGAGTATAAAGGATGCCACCAAGGAAGAAAAACAGGCCATCTCTAGCCGCATTGATGTCCAAAACTCCGGAACGTGGATATCTTTTAAACGGGGAAGCTTGGGTGGAAAAGAGTGCCGATTGGCGGCAGGGGATGAAAAATTTGCTCCTAACATGCAAATTGCTCTTTTGGAAGGCAATTATCCAATAGCCGAAAATGAAATGATGCTGGAAAAGTGGGCAGCGGAAAGTCTTAATCTAAAGGTAGGCGATAGGGCGAAAATAACTTTTGCGGACAATACGCAAAAGGAGTTTGCCCTGAGCGGAATATACAGCGATTTTGGCTTTACGAAGGCAGCGGATACCCCAGGTGTATTTCTGTCTGTTGCCGGTGCCAATACGCTAAATACAGAAAAATCAACTGCTCTGCTTATTACGTTCAAAGACGGCGTCAATATCCTGAAAGCGGAGAAGGCCATCAAAAGCAGCCTGAATCTGACGGATGACAGAGTCGGGCGTAATGAATATTTGCTTGCGGTCATGGGGTACGGCACAGGCAACACAGTCATGGGCCTCTATGCTACAGGCGCGGTTTTGTTCGGCATCGTCCTTATTGCCGGTGTCATGATGATCTATAACACCTTCAATATCTCAGTGATGGAAAGAGTGCAGCAGTTCGGTCTTTTAAGGTGTATCGGAGCATCCCGGGCCCAGATTGAAAAACTGGTAAAGAAAGAGGGACTGCACATCACGTTGAGGGCAGTCCCGATAGGGCTGCTTGCCGGTATGTCGGTGGCTTTTCTATGCACTGTAATTCTCAAATTTTACAACAGCAGCCTTTTTGGGGAAATGGCTTTGTTTAATGTCAGCGAAGTGGGAATCATCGCCGGCATTGTGATCGGATTTCTCACCGTGTTCATTGCTTCCTTTCTGCCTGCCAAAAAAGCGGCCAGGGTCTCCCCAGTCAACGCAGTGACGGGAAGCCTGGCAATGAATATACCCAAAAAAAAGAAACAGGGATTTTTGACAAAGATCTTTCCTGTCGAAATTGCCATGGGCGTTAACAACGCAGTTGTGAAAAAGAAAACGCTTATATTAATGTCCTGTTCCATTGCCATCAGCATAGTGATGTTTTTGGGCTTTCAGGTGTTAGTCGATTTCATGCATTCCGGGCTCAAAACAACCAAGCCCTATACGCCGGATATCGTGCTGACAGCGGAGCAGGGCTTAAGCAATGATCTGTACGCGCAGCTCTCGGCCTTGGATGGTGCCCATAAGGTCTATGGCAGGATGTTTGACTACGTGGACGCTGCCTTCGATGCGGCCAGGCTGACTGATGCTTACAAAGAAATTGTGGGCGATATCCCGGCAGCAGATAACGGGCTGTTTATACCACCAGAAAAATCTTGGTTGATCTCTTATGACCAAAACCAGCTTAATTGGGCGAAAACGGATCTGATCGCCGGAGAGCTTTCCGGGGAAAAGCTGAATATGCAGAACGGAGTAGTTGCAGTTGCCCAGCCTCTCAGGAATGGCATTGGCATTGAAACTGCAGCGCTGCAATTGGGAGACAAGGTTTATATTCAAACTCCCAATGGAACAAAAAAAATGACGGTTATGGCCATATTGCGCAGCGTTCCCTTCAACGACGCCGTGCCTTCCCTAACTACCTTTATCACTACTGAGAAGCTGTTTACCGAATTGACAGGGAAATCGACTTTGCAAGTGATCAACCTTCAACTCGATCATTCGGGGCAAGAGCAGACGGTAAGTGAAATAAAAAATATCCCGGATAATTCCGTGTCATTCTATGATCAGCGTCAGAAAAATTCAGAGGTTAATGGCTACTTTTACACCATGGCGGTTTTTATCTACGGCTTTGTCGCTATGATTGCTTTAATCAGTGTTTTGAACATCATCAATACCATGAATACCAGCATGGTCTCCAAGACCCGGTATTTTGGGGTCATGCGGGCGGTAGGCATGTCCGGAGCACAGCTTAAGAGGATGGTTTTGCTTGAAGCGGTAACATACAGCCTGACAGGATCTATCGCCGGTTGTATTCTGGGTATAGCCCTGCAAAAGGTGCTCGTTGCGAATTTTTTGCCGCGGCTCCTTGCCATATGGAAGTTCCCTTCTTTGCAAATCGCTTTGATCCTGATCATCATCCTGCTGGTAACGGTGGTTTCGGTTATCGGCCCGCTCAAGCGTATAAAAGCGCAAGGCATTTCGGAGGTTATAGGGTCACTTTAAAGAGCAACTTGGGATGAAGCTTTAATTTTGCGGCTGAAAAGCTAAAGGGTATTCGTGATAAATATGGTCCACAGGCTTTAGCCAGTCATTCTTTATAAAGAATACCCATTAATGCTGAACACAGGGGCTAGAATTCATTCAACTTTCCGCTAAAAATAGCACCTCAAACGGGTGCTATTGTAACGAGTACGGAGTAACTTTAGTTATCGGCTTTTAATCAACCAACATTTCCTTAATAGTACTTTTCACATTAAGTATGTCCTCAGAATTCAGCATTCCGATATTTTCGTATAATCTGGCTTTGTCTATGGTACGGATCTGATCCAATACAATCCATCCATTCACATTGCCGACGCTAATTCTAATACGAGTAGGATATCCTTCTCTACCACGACTTGTAACTGGAGCGATCATAACAGTACGCAGATACTCATTCATTTCGTAAGGTGAAATAACCACACATGGCCTTGTTTTATTAATTTCTGCTCCTTTAGTAGGATTCAGATCAACCCAAAATAATGAATATTGCTCAATACTTCGGTTCATTCCATACCTCCAACAGTTCATTGTCAATTTCCTCAGAGATTAACAAAACATCATCGTTATTTTTGTTTATTAGTTTCATGGCTTCAGCCCAGCCTTGTCGAGGAGTTCTTACAGGTTTTATAATGATACAATTATCTTCGACTTCCAATTCCACTTTTGAATCTATGCCACATTGCTTTAAAACCGCAAGAGGAATCCGAATTCCTTTAGAATTCCCAATTTTTATAATATCCATTTGCATATGCAAATACCTCCTTTGTGATTACTTTGTAATTACATTTTATCAGTTAGATGATATTTATACAAGACATCTTTTCACGAAACAGAGCCGCAGCTCTTGTTTCTACATTCGTTTTCGTAATCTCTTTTCCTGAGATCCAAACATACCTTGTTGAGTTGAAGGTCATTTTGCCCGTCGTTCGATTAGTCCCCCAAAAGACTATGCCATCCATCCGTAATTAATATCATTAATGATCAGGCCGTCCATCAGCTCCGCTTCATCTTTAAGTTATCAATTATTATTCGATAAATTTGAGTGGTAAATCTTTTATTAATATATGTAGGGATTACGAAACGAGGATTTTCATAAGTATTGCAAAAGGAAACATATATTGGCAGGATTTAATAGAAATATGAAGATAGTAGGGAACTTATTTTTTTTAGCCAGTGATTAAGATATTACACTTGTCAGATTTCTGAGATGTAGCACTTGTTAAAATTATAGCAAATTATCCGAAGTTAGGCATAAAAATGCTCAAGCTTGGAGTAGGCGACCAAATTACCATCCTAACCACGGTCGTAGCCGAGGAACCGATTGAACGGTACCGTGACCTTGCCGTCTGCGAAGCGCTTTCTCTGACCCCATGTGCAGTTCTCTGAAATTGAGCGGCTTTCTTCCTGCGCCAGTGAGGACATGATTGTGATCAGCAGTTCAATGCTTATTACCGCAACTGAATTCAAAACAATATCGGGAACGGCTTTCAAATGCTACAGTTCGCACCATAAAATTCAGTATCACTCTGTCTCTGTTCATCAACTTCGTGGCAATAATAATGTCCTTAATGGGATGGCTGACCCCAACAACCGGTGCATTGGTGCATAATGCAGGTTCGGTGTTTGTCGTGCTGATTGCAGCGTTGCTGTATGACAGGAAGTTTGATTAATTTACTATTTTAAGCAGTTGTCTCCATGAGACTTCTTGTTATGGTCCAAACTTAAGTCTCTCCGCCAAACGGGTATTTCTCTTGGAAGTCTTATTGTTGCGCACGGCCATACTAACTGCCTTCTTGGTACCTACCAGGACAAAAACTTTCTTAGCCCTGGTAACACAAGTGTAAAGCAGATTTCTCTGAAGCATCACATAGTGCTGCAATGTGAAGGGTGCCACAACGATCTGATACTCACTGCCTTGGCTTTTATGAATGGTGGTGGCATAGGCCAAAACCACTTCATCAAGTTCAGTGGCATCATACTCCACCAAGTGCTCATCGAATTTCAGGACAAGAGTCCGGTCTTCGTTATTAATTGTCATGATGCTGCCAATATCTCCGTTAAAAACGTTTTTATCATAATTGTTTTTAATCTGCATGATCTTATCACCAAGTCTATAGACAGTACCACTATACTTTATCGAAATGTGGGAGGAATTCAAGGCCTCCTGCAAAACGGCGTTCAGGTTCACCGCTCCTGTTTCTCCCCGTTGCATTGGACACAGCACCTGTATGTCGTTAATCGGATCGACTTTGTAAAAAGCAGGCAACCTCCTGGCACAAAGCTCTGTAATGGTTTTCACCACCTTAGCCGGTTCATCCTCCGCAATGAAAAAGAAGTCACCATTTCGCTTACTTTTTAAGTCCGGAAAGTCACCCTGATTAATTTTATGGGCGTTGGTAATGATGGCACTGCCCAGAGCCTGGCGAAATATCTTTGTCAGTTGCACGACATTGACAATACCTGAGTCAATAATGTCGTTCAGCACATTTCCGGCTCCCACCGATGGAAGCTGATCAACATCACCAACCAGGATGACCACCGTTTCATTGGCGACAGCTTTTAATAGGCTGTACATTAAAATAGTATCCACCATAGAAGTCTCATCGATAATCAGCACATCACATTCCAAGGGGTAATCGGTATTCTTTTTGTAACCTTCGGCCGGTTTATACTCCAGTAAACGGTGAATGGTTTTGGCCTCCAGTCCGGTGGTCTCAGACATTCTTTTAGCTGCTCTGCCGGTTGGTGCAGCAAGTAATACTCTGGCGCCAAGTAATTGAAATACCTTGATGATTGCCAAAGTCACAGTCGTTTTTCCTGTTCCCGGGCCACCCGTAAGCACCATGAACTTTGAATCCGCTGCCGTCTTAACCGCATCCTTTTGTACCTCATCGTAACTAATCGCAGACTGCTTTTGGATCATTTCAATGATGCCAGCCACGTCTTTCCCTGAATAGAGAGTATCCACGGCAAGTATAGCCTTTATTCTCTGCATTATTCCCACTTCGCTATGATAAAAGGGTAATAAATAAACCGCATCCTCTTCCTCAAGGATGACTTCTTTTTTTTCAATCATACTGTCAAGCGTCAAGCCGACCTGCGCTTTCTCAATCTCCAGGATTTTTTCCGCTTCTTCCAG
>NZ_JCAIJG010000039.1:0-68867 GCF_059735615.1 Desulfosporosinus sp. Tol-M2 | reverse complement strand
CCGCAGACCGGGGAGGAAAAGACCGGGGATTCAGGGGAATCATTATACTTAGCGTATCCTTTTAGGCACAGTGTCAGAGTCTAAGCCCATTATAGTCCGAACACGTTCAATATCCACACTCTGACGTACTAAATCCGCTAATTCATTAAAAGCCGATTCACGCAATGCTGCCTGTGAAAGTGACGCCTCTACCGGTCTGACTCGACCTCTGCGCTGCCAAAGCCAGACCAAAAGCGCTGTCCGTAAACCGTCATTATCAAAAATCCCATGTAAGTAGGTTCCATAGGCTTTTCCCGCTTGCAAACCATCCGTGTAGGATACACCATTCGATGTCAAGTGAAAAAGAGGCGACTGTCCTTCATCCGGCGTGGAGCGCCCCATATGAATCTCATAGCCTTCGATTGTTTCTCCGGTGCAAGCTGAAAAAAAACCGTGCTGTGAAAGAATCTTTCCCTTACTCCGGACGGTATGTTTCTGCGGAAAAAATTCCGTTACCATCGGAAGAATATCGAGACCGTTCATATCTTCCAGCTCTGACTCTGAATGCAGCGGATCCTTCACTGAACGCCCCATCATCTGGTACCCTCCGCAAATCCCTATGAGGGGGATCTCTTGCTCACATAGCTTCTGAATTTGCGTTCCTAAACCGCTCTTGTGAAGAAAACGTAAATCGCCCAGGGTATTTTTGCTGCCAGGAAGAATAATTAGATCTGGTTTTCCTAGATTGGTAAGCTCAGTGACATAGCGCACAGAGACATCCACTTCATCCTGCAGCGCATCAAAGTCTGTAAAGTTAGAAATATACGGGAAACGAATTACTGCGATGTCCAACTGTTCGGCTGAGGCTACGGAGGGTTTCTCCATTGCCTCATTTAGGGCTACGGAATCTTCATCCGGAAGGCGTATTTTAAAATAGGGAACGACTCCAAGCACCGGGATACCTGTTCTTTCTTCAATAAAGTCTAACGCAGGTTGCAGAAGCGCCAGTTCGCCCCGAAACTTATTAAAGATAATTCCTTTGACCATTTCCCGTTCCTTAGTCTCTACTAATTCCAAGGTCCCCACAACAGAAGCCAAAGCCCCACCGCGGTCAATGTCGGCCACCAGCAACACCGGAGAATTGGCCTCCAAGGCCACTCGCATATTGACAATGTCGTTCGATTTTAGATTAACTTCTGCGGGACTCCCTGCTCCTTCAATAATAACGATTTCAAATTCGTCGAGCAGTCCATGAAGAGCATCTTTTACAAACGGCCAAGTCATCCGTTGATATTCCCCGTGATAACGCAAGGCTGTAACATTACCTTGAGACCGTCCCATAATGACTACTTGGGAACCTGTTGAGCCGCTTGGTTTTAATAAAACTGGGTTCATGCGTACTTCAGGCTCAATTCCAGCAGCTTGAGCCTGAACCACCTGTGCTCTCCCCATCTCTCCGCCTGTTGCAGTTACAAAAGAGTTGAGGGCCATATTCTGCGCTTTAAAAGGACTAACCAGATATCCTTCTTGATAAAATATCCTGCAAAACGCCGCAGACAGTACGCTTTTGCCAACACTGGAAGAGGTCCCCTGGAGCATAAGTCTTGCAGCTACCTTGTTATTAGAAGACAAATAGATCACCCCCTGTATGCGAGGTTCGATATTCGATATTCGATATTCGATATTCGAACTACAAACCTCGTACCTGTAGCCACGTGCTTCATGCTTCGTGCCTCGTACTTCATGCTTCGTGCCTCGCACCTCGCACCCTCGTGCCTTGCATCAAAGTTGCCTTAGAGCGGTATAAATTAACGCATTGACAACCGTTGCGGCCAGAGGACTTCCCCCTCGCGTTCCTAGTATCGTAATCGACGGAAGAGATTGACGTGCCCACAATAAATCCTTAGCCTCTTTAGCTCCCACAAAACCGACCGGCATACCAATAATCAAGGCCGGACAGGTTTCTGGATTCTCGGCTAAACGTAAAACTTCGAGCAGCGCAGTTGGCGCATTACCAATCGCTACGATTGAGCCGTACAAACTCTCCGGATGCATTCGAATAGCTGTCATTGAGCGCGTGATTCCCCATACTTTTGCTTGTTCGGCAACTCCGGGGGCATTAAGAAAGCTTTGAACCGTTCCACCCAAAGATTTAAGTTTTTCTTTGGCAATGCCTGCGCGAACCATCTCAACATCTGTAATGATGATCGCCCTCTCCTTCAAAGCCTTGAGCCCACAAGCAATCGCTTGCGGATGAATTGCTATGACCTGTTCCAGAGATAGATCTCCACTGGTATGAATTAAGCGTTCCACTACCGAAAATTCATCCCCCGACCAGGGGCGTGTTAATCCAGCCCGAATCAGGCGCATACTTTCTGCCTCGATTTGTCCCGGATCCAAGACAAAACCGGTCATCCGTTCACGGCCTCCTTGATTCGCAGGGCAGCCAGATTAGCGATGCCGTCATCCGCTCCCAACTCTTTAGTAAATACAATTTCAACATTCGGATGGTGTGCACGAATTTCACGTAATTCTTCATGAATATCCACGGAAACATGAATTCCCCGAAAAAGAAAGAGCGGCATGATGACTATCTTTAACGCCCCATTCTTTATTTTAGCTTCTACTGCTTCCGGAAGGCTAGGGTGATCATGAGCCATATAAGCAGGTGTTACCGTCTGTCCCATCAATAGACTCACTTTTTCGGCGACAACTATAAGTCCTTGATTTGCTTCGGCACGTCGACTACCGTGTCCCAAAAGAATGATCTCTGTAGCTTTCATAGAAATTCCTCCAAATGGTTAATAAACTCCGCCAGTGAACTATCCTGACCATCAGTAACCGGTCGTTTCAGGATAACCAAAGGGATATTTAAGCTGAGGCAAGCCTGAACTTTTTCCAGGGTTCCTCCCACTTGGCCACTCTCTTTGGTTACCACGACCTCGATCCTCAATTGTTTGAACATCGCTTCGTCCCACTCTTGGGAGAAAGGGCCTTGAGCTGCAATGATTTGATTCGGTTTGAACCCCAAGATTTCGCAGCGCGCCAACACCCCTGCTGTTGGCAGGACGCGAATATAGAGTCTTTTATCCTGCAAAGAGGGCTGAGAAACCCACTCAGATAACGCCTTGCTTCCGGTGGTGAGCAGAATACGCTGCCCTAGCTCTGCAGCAATAAGGGCCGCACAGGAAATGTCTTCCGCCCAATGAATTAGGGGATGAGCTTTCAGTTCCAGCGAAGAACGCTGCCAACGCAGATAGGGCATTGATAGTTCTGCGCAGACTGTTTTGACCATTTCTTTCACCCGTGCCGCGTAGGGGTGGGTCGCATCCACAATTGCCGCAAACTCTCCGCCTGCTACAAGGTCTTTGAGAGTCTGAGCATCCATTGCGCCGGAACGCACTCGGAGACCTTGTTCTCGAGCCAAATCCGCACCATAAGTAGTCAGAGTCGAAACTAAAATATCATGACCACGTCTCCTCAAAGCATCCGCTAGTTCTCGACCATCCTCTGTGCCGGCCAAGACTAAAAGCTTCATAGCATGTACCCGCGAGGGGTAACCATATAGGTTCCCAGAATTCGAGTTTGAGAGTTCCCGATAATTACGGTAGTCCGCATATCTATGGGATGCCTTGTGAAATCAACCAAGGTGGTAATTTGCGCCCTAGACTCCTCGCCCCGTAAGGCCTCCCGGACCAGGCCAACCGGAGTATCGGGACTACGGTAGCGAAGCAGGATCTCGCGCATCGTCTCAATGTGTTTCGGACGTCCTTTACTTTTCGGGTTATAAATAGCCAGGATAAAATCCCCTTCAGCTGCCAAGCGCACCCGTTTCTCAATGACTTCCCAAGGAGTTAAGAGATCACTTAAGCTGATCACAGCAAAATCGTGCATCAGAGGTGCACCTAACATGGAAGCTGCCGCACTGGCTGCCGTAACTCCTGGAAGGACCTCCAGCGGAAGGGTCAGCAGACCTTCTTGATCAAGACACTCGATTAGAATACCGGCCATACCGTAAACCCCGGCATCTCCACTGCTGATAACGGCTACACTGTGTCCCTCAGCGGCCAAACGTATTGCCTCTCGGCAACGGTCAATTTCTTGACGCATCCCGGAAGCTACAATTTGTTGATGATTTATTAACGGTCGGATAAGGTCGATGTAAGTTTTATAGCCAACGATGAATTCAGCTTCATTTAAGACCGACTGAACCCGTGTGGTCATATGGTCAGGGTCTCCGGGCCCGATGCCCACGACAAAGAGTTTTCCACGCTGATTGCTACTGTGACCCCCCGACCCTTGAACTTCGGCAGAATCAGGCGTCCCTTTTGAGTTCCCAGCAAACTCGCTGCTTCGCATACACCATCCACTCCTATCTTCTCGTTTGCAAATTTTGACCGGCTTAACTGTTCTTTTTCAATGACTGCTTGGAGTTCGACTGCTGGAAAGATTTGAAACGGGACCCGCAGGTACTTAGCCGCATCGATCAGACCAACTTCATCATTTTTAAGATCAATACTATAGATCCCTGAAACTGCCTTAAGGGATGCCCCGATCTGTTCAATTGCCAACGTGATTCCCTCTAAAACAGCCTCAGTGGAAATTCCCCGCCGGCATCCAACCCCAACACTCAAGGTGGGTGGAACTAAATAGATGAGATCATCCCTAATAGTTCGGCCCGGAAAAGGACTAATTATCACATTGGCTGCTTCTTTCTCTTGGTCTGACAAGAACTGATAATGCTCATCGTTAATCCAAGCCTCTTCCGGTTTCAAGGGGTAAATGCTCCATATTTTGAGATAACCTTGTTCTAAAAGCAAGCTATTGACAGTTGGTAAATGGTCAAGAGGTTCAACTTTCCAACCATACCTGCGGGCATACTCATCGGGCGCAACTAAGCCCCGAACATCGGTCGCTGTCGTAATAACCGCTTGAGCCCCAATCTGACAGGCAAGATGATTTGCCCAAGTATTTGCGCCACCCAAATGTCCGGAAAGTAAAGGGATAATGAACTTCCCCTCCTCATCTAAGACAAGCACCGCCGGATCCCGATCTTTGCCTTCGATAAGGGAAGCGATTTGGCGTACCACAATTCCTGTAGCCATGACGAAAATGAGAACAGCATACTCCTGCCATAGTCCCGGGACGATATCCCCCAAACGCCGAAACAGATGCAATTGCGGTCGAGGGTGCCCTTCCCCTTCTCCGTGATCCTTGTTTGAACCGAGTGTTTTCTCGTGAATATAGAGTTCCTGAACGACTGTGCCCGGAAGTTTCTCTCCAATACGCCGGACTGTGGCCATCCCTCGGTCAGTTAACGATACAAGTGCAATATTCGTTTTTGTGTTTGGGTTTGTATTTGCGTTTGGGGCTGCGATTGCGTTCGGGTTTGTGTTTGCGTTTGGGTTTGCCTTATCGTTTTTATTCACGTTTCAGTACCTTGCCGATAGTTGTGTGTAAAAGTCGGGTTATAGAGCTTTGAACGAGCATACCCATTAGCGGGATCTAAAAAATCGCCTACCAGGATTTGGGCCTGTTTGCGGATTCCCACCGTTTTAACTTTTTCTACGATGGTTTCCAATGTTCCCTGCAGAACCTCTTCATCTGGCCAACTCGCTTTAGAAATTACGGCTATCGGGGTAGAGGCAGGGTAACCACCTTCCAGCAAGGCTTCGACAACTGAGTGCATATCCTGAACACTTAAGAAAATTGCCATACTGGCTTGGTGTTTCGCCAAGTTGGCTAGTGCTTCACGCTCCGGTACAGGGGTCCTTCCCGCCAAGCGGGTGAGAATCAACGTTTGGCTGATATCCGGCAGAGTAAATTCACGTTTAACCGCCGCAGCGGCCGCAAACACCGAACTGACTCCAGGAATGACGGAATACGGAATATATTGCTTGTCTAAGTAGTCGAATTGTTCCTTAATTGCCCCGAACATACTGGGATCACCCGTATGGAGACGAACAATAGTTTCCCCTCGCCTTGTCCCCTCATCCATCAAATCTACTACTTCCTCGAGCGTTAGGTAAGCACTGTCATGAACAGGTGTTCCCGGGTGGCAAAGTCCGAGCAACTCCGGGTTGACTAAAGAGCCGGCGTAAATCACCCGGTCCGCCCTCTCCAGCGCACGTGCACCTTTGACCGTTATTAGTTCCGGATCACCCGGACCGGCACCAACGAAAATTACTTGGCCGTTAGTTTTTCTCCGGCTCACTGTTTTCCCTCCCCAACAAATCTTGTTTGACAAGTAACAAACTGAGATAATCAATTTTGTCGGATGTGAAATCCTGAGGTTTTGGTTGCCAGCAGATTCTCTCGCTAGCTTGTCCGAGGCGAGTTAACAAGACTGCTTTTCTCTTGAGCCCTTCGAGCAGCGTCAAAATCTCAGGCAGCCTTCGGGAGACTTTCATAAAGACTAAATTGGGGAAATTGAGAAACTCCCCTACGTCTTCGGTACTTGGCAAGATTAGGAGGGGCTCATCCCCTGTGGCAAGAGGCAAGTTAATCCTGGCTGCCGCTGCAGACATAGCTGTAATGCCCGGCACTGTTGCAATACACTCCTGAGGCAGTTCTTCTTGAAGAATGTTAAGCAGGTAACTGTAAGTACTATAAAGCGAAGGATCCCCCAGCGTGATAAAGGCGACGGATTTGCCCTGTTTCAGTTCGGCCAGGAGAGTTTGCGCCCCATCTTGCCAGGCCTTTACTAAAACCTGCTGATCCGCAGTCATGGGCATTTCGAGTTTGACTAGGCGGACATTGGCTGGACAATATATTTTAGCTATATCCCAGGCCACACTTTCCCGGTCAAGCTTGGATTTGGGAATAGCAACCAGATCGACTGATTTCAAAACATCAACAGCCTGCAATGTTAAGAGACGAGGATCACCGGGACCGACCCCAACTCCAAAGAATTTTCCCCATGTTGTATTCATAAAGCTTCCCCTTTTCGTGCTGATAATATAAAAATTGGGTTCAAAGCCTGGGCCATATGCAGTGTTTGTACCGCTTTCCAACGGATTGCTTGAATTGAAACGATATCGATATCCTGATAGTTAAGGTCTGTCAGCAGATTCAATCCTTGAGCCACTGTTTCGATCGTCACCGCTGTGATTACGATTCTTCCACCTGCAACAAGAGGAACAGTTTCTAAGATTTCTGCTAAACGCCCATTACTCCCACCAATAATACAGACACCGACTGGGGGAAGCTCCCCGAAGACATCCGGCGCAGTTCCGGGAATCAGATACAGATTTGATACGCCAAACTTACGCTGATTGGCCAAAATAAGAGCTTGAGCCTCTGGATTATGTTCAATCGCATATACTACGCCCTCAGAAGCGAGACCGGCGGCTTCTATACTAATACTTCCGGTACCGGCTCCAATATCCACGACACGATCGTATTTTAATATTTGGGCTTTGGCGAGTACTTGCACACGAATTTCCGCCTTGGTCAGGGGAACATTTCCCCGTAGGAACTCTTCGTCTGAAATCCCTATCCGGCATCCATTGCCTTGCTGAGTGGGTTGCTGCTTATCCGGGTAGAGAATAACAATAGCATTCTTTAACAACGTCTTTTCCTGAGCCAACTGCTCTGCATCCATTGACGCCCAAAATTCCTCGGGATAAGCAAGAGCATTCCCGATCAGGATCTGTGGATTATAACCGCGCTCCAGATAGTGCTGTGCGATTTTCTGGGGAGTATTTTCCCCACCGGTTAGAACCGCTGTAGGACTAGTTATCATCTGAGGCAGTACGGTCAACTCTCGACCGTGAACGCTGGCAAAGGTTGCCTCCTGCCAAGGAAGCCCCGCTCTGGCAAAAGCGAATTGCAGAGAACTGATCCCAGGATAGACGTCGATTCTCTCCTCCGGAAATTCTTTCTTCAGTCTGGGTAATAAACTGAAAAACCCAGGGTCGCCGGAGACTAAAACCCCGACGACTCTCCCTTCCGGAAGTGCGTTTCTAATCACTTCAATACTGCCGTCTAGATCAACTGATAGGTCATACCGGCGTCCTGAAAAATCCGGAAAGAGTTTCAGTGCCCTTGAACCTCCAACTAATACATCGCAGTGCTTAACAAGTTCAGTGATTGCCGGCGGCAACCATTCCGGCCGCCCAGGTCCGACGCCGATCACTTGTAACATATAATAAACCTTCTTCCCTGGATTTTATTTAAGTCTCGTAGAAACCAAACGTTTATCCAATCGTAAGACTCCCACTTCTACAAGAGGGAGAGGTACACCTTATTCTGCTTCGGTGGGGGTAGACTCCGACTTCGCCGCTAAGAATTCCTTTTGGGACGTGCGGCTTCGGCAAAACCCTCCACTGGAGGCTTTCGTCACCGAAGACTCGATGTTCAACTTTAGTTGAACGAGTTCACTAATGGATGGGTAAATAAAAATACGAACCGGAGCGGCTCGTATGTTTACCTTAAAAAAACACACATCACCTATCGCCCGTAGGTCTGTGATATTTCTCAAGGCAGGTTTTCTGGCTTCATATCATCATTCTCTACCCATCATGGTAATAACTCGCGGGATAAATGAGAACTCCTTGTTTACAGTGGCGGGACCGCGTCGGACTTTCGCCGACTTCCCCTTTTTAATCCTCTAGCGCAGAGGAACCTTAAGCATAACGCTATTAAATTCACGAGTGGTGTATTCGACGAACATTCGTTTATTATTATATACCAAGTTCTTTCTGATAGAAAGAAGTTAGGAAAAACTTAAGTGAACCAGCATGAATTTCTCGTGGGTTATTACCTTAGAAAAATATTGATGGATAAAGTTTACATATCTAAGGGTTGACATTTGCTATATGACAACTTATTATATATATACAGGTTGTTAGTCTAACGGGGAGGTTGAACTAATGAATGCACAACAACGAAAATTATGGCTTCATATAAGTGATGAGCAATGGAATGATTGGCATTGGCAAATGTCCAACCGAATCACAACCCAGGAAGGATTACTTGAATTTATGTCTCTTCCCTCTGAGGAAGCTGAACAAATTAAACGTTGTCTGAAAAATTTCCGCATGGCCATTACGCCTTACTATTTTTCCATGATGGATCCCCAGGATCCGGAGTGCCCGATCAGAAAACAAGCAATTCCTTCGATCCACGAATTGAGCAAATCCTCATGCGATTTAGACGACCCGCTGCATGAAGAAATCGATTCGCCGGTACCTGGCCTGACGCACCGCTATCCTGACCGAGTTCTGCTGCTGGTGACGGATCAATGCTCAATGTACTGCAGACATTGCACCAGAAGACGAATGGCGGGACAAAACGACCAAGCTTTGCCGCTCAATCGATTTAAGCTCGCCTTGGAATATATCCGGTCCAACCCTCAGATACGTGATGTACTGATATCCGGAGGAGATCCATTTACCCTTTCCGATGACCGTTTGGAGTATATCCTGTCCAATCTTCGTTCTATTCCAAACGTCGAGATTATACGGATCGGGACAAGAACCCCGGTTGTTCTCCCTATGCGCATAACAGATCACCTCATCGAGGTTTTGCAAAAATACCACCCACTTTGGATTAACACACACTTCAATCATCCTCAAGAGCTTACCGTTGAAGCCCTTAATGCCCTGGCTAAACTGGTTAATGCCGGTATTCCGCTTGGTAACCAAACAGTTTTGCTTAAAGGAATTAATGATTGTCCTGTCACTATGAAAAAACTGGTTCATGAGCTCGTAAAATGCAGGGTAAGACCATACTACTTGTACCAATGCGATTTATCCACCGGCATTGAGCATTTCCGGACATCTGTCAGCACAGGTTTAGAAATAATTGAAATGCTCAGGGGACATACCTCCGGTTTCGCTGTTCCAACCTTCGTTGTCGATGCACCGGGAGGTGGTGGTAAAATCCCTCTGCAGCCCAACTATTTAATCTCGCAATCCAATGACAGAGTCATACTGCGCAATTATGAAGGAGTCATTAGTGTATATCAAGAACCTGAAGATAAAACAAGCAGTTGTAAAACATGCACAAAGAACTGTTTCAGCTCTAAAACTCGCCAGATTGGTCTTGCTAAATTGCTGAAAGGTAAGCTGATTAGTCTGACACCTCAAGAAAATATCCGCCTGGAGAGAAGAAAAATAATATCCAGTCGTCGCAGAGGTGAAGCAAATGCTTAACACGACGAGCCCTGTGAGTTTCTTTAACCCCATTACTGATGAGAGGAATAAACGGCTGGTTGTCAACGGCTACGCACAAGGAACCAAGCCTTCATTATTCGGGCCGCATCTTATTCATTTAGCCTTAACAAGGAAGCTGGAAAAAATATGGCTCTGGGCATTACCTGCCGATATTTCTGAATTTATGCAATACGGCTTTCGTATCGAAGGCAGCCTCTTCCGTGGTAACTATGAGGAATTCGCTGTTAGCTTAGCCTATTATGTTAGTGAGTCAAGAGGTCATTCTCATAAGTTGCAAGCAGAGATAAATATTATCCATAACGTAAGAACGGTACCGCTTAAACGCTCAGAACATTTGCCTCCTGGAATAGAATTAAAACTCTTAAATGAATCCTACGCCCAACGAATATCCCAAATATTAACACGGGTTTTTATAAGTTATCCCTCCCCGGTAGAAAATCCTCAATATATCCGCTCCCTAATACAGGATGGGATTATTTTTGCCGGGGCATTATCAAAAAATCAGCTGGTTAGTGTGGCGGCAGCTTACCCTGATCCAATTCTTAACCGTTGCGAAATGACGGATTGTGCAACTTTAGAAGATTATCGGGGACTTTCATTATCCGAAAGTTTACTCTGGTTATTAGAGCAGGAAGTAAATAATGGCTCATTCATCATATATACTTTGGCACGCGCCCAGTCCTACGGAATGAACAGAGTGTTTCACAAACTTGGGTATAGCTATCAAGGGTGCCTGATTAACAATTGCCATATCGCAGGTTCCTTTGAGGACATGAATATCTGGGTTAGCTCGAACTCTTCGGTCCAACTGACCACACCCAGACTTGTTCTTCCATAATTTTTCGAGCTCTCGTATCCCACCCAACCGGTTGTCCGTTCAATAACGTCATGACCGTTCCAACGCTTAGCTGTCCATAAGTGAACGCCTGAGCTCTAACACTCGCCAAGTGTGCTAAATGATGAAGCAACTTTTGCTCCCCAAGGCGCAAGAGCTCTGAAGCGGCCCCTTCAGTCGTTGGAAACTCCGCCAGATATTTCAAAGTATCTTTATTAATCCCTGCTAGTGCGGCATGCGCCAGTAATATTTCCATTCGAGCATCTGCGACACGATTATGGGTCTGGAAAATTCCGCCCGATACTTTAATAAGCTTTCCTATGTGACCCAATAAAATAACCTGTTCAATCCTCCTGTAGACCGCTTCTTCCAATAGAAAGCCTATATAGTTACCCATTTGGATTATAGCTTCAGCTGGGATCTTAAAACGCTCTCTCGCGACTCTATATCCATAGTGTCCTGGAGTGAGCACGATGGTTTTATGTCCATAAGCCACTGCCTGGTCCAATTCCGGTAGAATAGAAGTTTTAAACGCCTCCTCGGACATCGGCCGGACTATTCCACTTGTTCCAAGAATAGAAATTCCTCCGACAATCCCCAGCCTGGGATTAAGGGTGCCCATAGCAACGGCTTCCCCGACAGGGACCTCAATAATAATTTCCAGTTCTTCTTTTGGAAAGACCTCCCGAACCGCTTCACGGATCATTCTCCGTGGCACAGGGTTAATAGCGCTCTCCCCAACCTCAATGGCTAAGCCTTTTTTAGTGATGGTCCCAACCCCATGACCTCCTCGGATGTAAACCTCTCCCAGAGGAGAAATATAGCGCGCGGTTGCATGGATCTCAAGCCCATGCGTAATATCCGTATCATCCCCGCCGTCTTTCACAATACATGCCCTGGCTTCAGGATATCCGGTTTTACCCCCGTGGATGGGCATTATTAAACGTGCGGAATTCGGCAGGGGAATCTCTACTCGCTCGGGTAAACCGTCCCCTTGGAGGAGCAGACAGGCTGCTTTGGCAGCACCGGCTGCACAACTTCCTGTGCTGTATCCTTCACGCCATGTATGTCGATCTTTATCTCGTGCCATAGTTTCTCTCCCACATCAAATTTATCATTTAGTATTAGATATTTAGCTCGGTATATAATGAAAGTATAAGTTATGTAGGGTACCTGTGCAAACCACTTATGCTTCCAGAAAGTATAAACTAACTGTTACCGGTCAGTTTATACTTTCTGACTAGTATTAGAAAAGCCTGCAAGAATATCTTGTATGCTTTTTAGTCAAAATGTTAATACTAGCTATGGAAAAAATCATTAGGAGGGGCTGAAGTATGAAGGTTCGAGATGTTATGACAAGTTCAGTCGATTGGGTTACTCCTGAAACCTCAGTTGTTGAAGTTGCACAGTTGATGAAGAAAGATGATGTAGGTTCTATTCCGATTTGTCAAGATAATAGCTTGATTGGCATTATTACAGACAGGGATATTGTTCTGAAAGTTGTTGCAGCAGGAGGAAATCCCAATAATATATCCGCCGGGGATATTATGAGTACAGATACTATTTGCGTGTCCGCTGATCAGGATGTACATGAGGCGGCGAATTTGATGTCGAAGTATCAAATTAGGAGGTTACCGGTCTTAGATAAGAGTAAATTAGTGGGAATTGTAGCCCTGGGTGATCTGGCCATTGAAAAAATTCACATTGATGAAGCAGGCGATGCACTTAGTAGTATATCGCAAGGGACTTACCATTAATTTAAGTTGAAAGTTATTCATAAAAACCAAACAATCCAGGAATATTAAATGTTGAATTAACTTGAAGGAGGAATCCAAATGTCAAATCAAGTAAAAAAAATGCCGCAACCTAACGGTGGGATCAAATGTTATGTTAACACATGTCATTTTTATGGTTCAGGCGATCATTGTCATGCTGACAAGATCGAAGTTCAATCTCGTAACTCCAGTAGCTCTGAAATGACAGACTGTGCGACCTATCTCTCTTTAAACGTCTTGAATTATTAAGGACAGGTTATCCTTATACCACTAAGCTTTTGGGTTACAGTCAACTGGAAATTGGTAACTGAACAATTACCAGATCCCATATGTGTAACAATAACTTTTACCCAAACCGGGAATTTAAGGGGGTGTAACGAATATTTAAGTTTGTTGCACCCCCTCTTCATTTGCAAAATCTTGATTATCTGAAGGAATAGGTTAAGCTTTTCCGATTCCTTTCTCCGATCTCTTTGTTTTCTCCGCTTGGGTGCTAAGATAAGAAGGTATTCGCTCTGTTGACCTAGAAGTATAAAGGAATAAATATGCAGCGCCACTTCCCTGGAAAGTGAGTGAATTAGTTAAGAAGCGTTGACTTGAGAAAAGTGACCGTACGCAGAGCATTTATTCCAGGATTAATGTCCGGAAAGCATAAGGAGATGTTAAGGTTTTGGTACTGGCGATACAGACTGCTACCGTTTTGGTCAGTGAGAATTGGTGTAAGAGGTGCGGAATATGCATAGCATTTTGTCCTAATAAAGTGCTGGAAAACGACGAATCCGGGAGGGTTGTGGTTGCCAAACCAGAACAGTGCATAGCCTGTAAGATTTGTGAACGTCTTTGCCCTGACTTTGCCATCAATATTGAGGTGACTATAGATGAATAAAGCTAGATTAATGCAAGGAAATGAAGCCGTAGCAGAAGGGGCTTTAGCGGCCGGGGTTCTTTTTTACGCAGGATACCCGATCACTCCTTCCACTGAAATAGCTGAAATAATGGCCGAAAGATTGCCTTTTATCGGTGGTACTTTTATCCAAATGGAAGACGAAATAGGGAGTATGGCAGCTATTATCGGGGCCTCCTTAACCGGACTCAAAACCCTGACCGCAACCAGCGGGCCAGGATTTTCTCTTAAACAGGAAAATCTGGGGTATGCCATAGCTACGGAAGTTCCTTGTGTCGTGGTCAATGTGCAAAGAGGCGGACCAAGCACTGGATTACCAACGTCCCCCGCCCAAGCTGACATTATGCAAGCGAGGTGGGGTACCCATGGCGACCATCCAATCATAGTCTTAACGCCATCCTCCGTACAGGAGTGTTATGAACTTACAGTAATAGCCTTTAATTTTGCCGAGGAGTTTCGCATTCCCGTAGTTCTACTCATGGATGAAGTGATTGGCCATTTGCGGGAAAATGTTGTCTTAGCTCAAGAATTAACCATCGTTAACCGGAAAAAGCCAACTGTACCGCCTGGCGAATATATCCCTTATGAAAACGACGAGAGTATGATCCCAGCCATGGCGAACATTGGCGACGGATACCGCTACCATGTAACAGGGTTAACTCATGATGAAAAGGGCTTGCCAACAGGGAACCCGGAAGTGACAAAAAATTTTCTGCAGCGTTTAACCCAGAAGCTAAATCCATATTTAGATCGGATCCAATTAGTCGAAGAGATACAGCTTAACGATGCGGAGGTGATCGTGGTAGCTTACGGCTGTACCGCCCGTTCAGCCTTGGAGGCAGTGCATATTGCCCGCAACGATGGTCTAAAGGTTGGACTCTTTCGCCCCATCACGATTTGGCCTTTTCCGCAAAAACAGCTGGCGAAATATGCTGACTGTAAGTACTTAGTTGTGGAGATGAACAGCGGTCAATTAGTCGGCGAAGTTGAAAGAATCGTTGGCTATAAAACAGTCGAACGCCTGAACCGCATGGACGGAGTATTAATAACTCCCACGGAAATTTTGGACAGAATAAGGAAGGCCATCCAAAATGTTTAGTGATATTGCAAAATATTTCCGGACCGAGACTTTACCGCATATTTGGTGCCCAGGTTGTGGTCTGGGAACCATCATGGCGGCCATCGTCGGGGCTATCAAAACGTTGCAGCTTGACCAAAATAAGGTAATCCTTGTTTCGGGAATTGGCTGTTCCTCTCGTATGCCAGGATACTTAGACTTTAACACCATTCATACTACCCATGGGAGAGCTATACCCTTCGCCACTGGAATTAAAGCCGCTCGCCCAGAGTTGGCTGTCTTCGTCATCATGGGAGATGGGGATTCAACTGCCATTGGTGGTAATCATTTAATTCATGCCGCCAGGCGCAATATTGATCTAACAGCTTTGATAATAAATAATAGTATTTTCGGTATGACGGGTGGTCAGACCTCCCCCCTAACCCCCCGTGACAAACGGGGTACGACCTCTCCTTTTGGCAACCTGGAGAGACCCTTTCAAATTCTGGAGTTGGTTAAAGCGGCAGGTGCTACTTATGGAGCTAGAGCCACGGCTTACCATAATCTGCTCCTCACGAAACTGGTTATGGATGCCTATAACAATCCAGGTTTCTCGCTAGTGGAGGCTATTTCCCAGTGTCCTGTTTCCTATGGACGCCGCAATGAGTTTAAAACCCCAGTTGATATGCTGCTCTGGCAAAAGGAGCACGCCTTTAAAGCCGGGCAACGGGCTGTTGATGAAGAAGATTTCCAGATCGGCGAGATTTTTAAACTACAGGCGCCGGAGTATACGCGAGAATACGAGAAGCTCAGACAGAAGTTAAGGGAGGGCAGTCTCCATGACTAAGCAAGAATTTCTGTTCACCGGAGCGGGCGGACAAGGCCTGATTTTAGCTGCCATAATATTGGCTCAGGCCGGAATTAATGCCGGTCAAAATGTTGCTCAGAGTCAAAGCTATGGCCCCGAGGCCAGGGGAGGGGCCAGTCGGGCTGAAGTCATCATCAGTAACGAAGCGATTCATTACCCTAAAGTCGAAAAACCTGACTTTGTCTTAACCTTCAGCCAAGAAGCCTATATTAAGTACGGCTTGCATCTTCATGAAGATGCAAGCCTGATTGCGGATAATTCCCAGGTTACAGAATTTACGCCGCGTAGTAGTAATTTTTATGCGCTGCCGATCACAAAAACTGCCCGCACTCACTTTGGTTCCGAGGAAGGCGCTAATCTAGTGGCATTGGGAATTGTGGCTTCATTAAGTGGTAGAATTTCTTTGGACAATGTTTTGCAGGCTGCTCGGCAATGGGCTCCTCAAGGTACGACGGAACGAAACATCAAAGCTCTGGAATTAGGATGGCAAATGGGAATGGAAGCAAGCTATGCAAAAAAAGCGATATCGGACCTTTAATGAACAATTGCGTGAAAGGTTCGGAGGAAAAATAGTTAAGATCTCTTTGGATGCCGGATTTACGTGCCCTAACCGGGATGGAACGCTGGGAATAGGCGGGTGTGTCTACTGCAGCGAACGGGGTTCCGGGGATTATGCCGGAGATCAGAGGTTATCCATTCCCGATCAGTTTATTGCAGTGAAGGAACGGATGAAGAATAAATGGCCCTCTGCACAGTATATCGCTTATTTTCAAGCGCATACCAATACCTACGCTGCGGTTAAGCGGTTGCGTGAGGTCTATGAAGAGGCCTTGGCAGAGGAAAACGTTGTAGGGCTATCCATCTCAACAAGGCCAGACTGCCTGCCGGAAGATGTGCTTGATTATCTTGAGGAGCTGAACCGGAGAACCTATTTGTGGGTCGAACTGGGGTTGCAAAGCATTCACAGCAAAACTATGGAATGGATTGGCAGGGGGCATGACTATGCCCAATTTCTCAAGGGTCTTGAGCAGTTGCAGGCCAGAGGAATACGGGTTTGTGCCCATATAATCCTTGGACTGCCTGGAGAAACGAAAGCGGAGATGGTGGAAACCGCGCAAGCAGTTGCTCAGCTGCCGTTACAAGGGATAAAAATTCATTTGCTCCACGTTTTAAGGGGAACCCCTTTGGCAACCATTTATCAAAACGTGCCTTTTGATCTTCTGACGAAAGAAGAGTATGTTTCGCTTGTCGTCGATATTTTAGAGATCCTGCCGCCAGAGGTGGTTATCCATCGCTTAACAGGTGACGGTCCGCCAGATGATCTCCTTGGACCTCTATGGAGCCGTAAAAAATGGGAGGTTCTCAATGCTATCGATGCTGAATTAGAACGGCGAGATTCATGGCAAGGAAAATTCGCGAAGCAGGCATCAATAAAATGCAGAAGATAAACTAGAAATCCCTATTTTTGAGCCCAAAAATAGGGATTCTATTTTTACTTTCTCTTTGTTTTCTTGGCTAGGCTGCGGAGCCAATCTATTATTTCCTCCGTCTCCGGTATCTTAGCCAGCTGCCACTGCCAATTCCCATGGACAGTGCCTGGGACATTCATTCTGGCTTCCTCACCCAAACCTAAAATATCCTGCAACGGCAAGATAACCCATGCTGCTTGGCTCGAATATACTTCTTCGATCATTTTCCGGCATACTTGTTGGTTGATTAGGGTTTGGTCCAGCCGGTTGTTGAGCAGAGTTTCTTCATCAGTCAAATGACTCTTTTCATACCAGCCCAATAAGGTGTTATTATCATGGGTTCCCGTATAATAAACAAAATTAGTTTCCTCAGCCATTATTTCTGGCAAAGGCGTAAATTGAAGAACCTTGATTCCGGGAAACCCAATTAGCTGTTTTAAAATCTTGACTTCTGTAGTTATGAAACCTAAGTCCTCCATAATCAAGGGGAGCTTCCCAAACGTTTCCAGCATGCTTTCGAAGAATCGTTTCCCCGGACCTTTGAGCCAACGGCCCTTTTCGGCCGTCTCTTCCCGGGCATCAACCTCCCAATAGGCTTCAAACCCCCGGAAATGATCCAGACGAAGGTAGTCAAATAATTCCAGGCCCATCTGGATGCGCTTTTTCCACCAATCATACTGCGTATTGGCCAAAGCCTGCCAGTTATAGATCGGATTCCCCCATAACTGGCCGGTCTTGCTAAAATAGTCCGGAGGTACCCCTGCAGTTTTAGTCGGTCTACCCTGCTCATCAAGGACGAACAAGCCACGGTTCACCCAGACATCACAGCTATCGGCGGCGACAAAATGGGGTAAATCTCCGATTATTTGAATTCCTTTAACCTTGGCATAAGTTTTGAGTTTAGCCCATTCATAGAAAAAAGTGTATTGTAAGAATTCAAGAAAACCCATTTCTTCTCGGAGGAGCACCCTATACTCTGCTAACTTTTTCGTCTCACGGGAAGCAATCTCCGGCTCCCAATCATACCAGGGAACATCTCCGAAATGAGTCTTTATAGCCCTGAAAAGAACGTAATCATTGAGCCATATTTGATTATGAGTTTTAAATTTTAAAAAGTTCTCCTGCGAAAGATAGGTTGATTGTGCAGAAACAGCCGAACTGAGTGAGTTGCCTTCAAGCTGCTCCAGAAATTTCCGATAAGCTTCGGAGAGTAAATCACGTTTCAAATCTTTATAGGCAAGGAATAATAAACTTTTCCTTAAGCCCAAACTCCTGACCTTTTCGAATCTGTTACGTGTCTCCCCGAGGTTTAATAATCCCTCCCTGATCAAGTGGTCGAGACTGATAAACACCGTGTTTCCCGCAAAAACTGATTCACTTTGATAAGGACAATCCTCTACTCCCGTCGGGTTCAAGGGTAAGACCTGCCACAAGGATTGGCCGGAGTTGGCCAGAAAATCTACAAAATCGTAAGCTTCTGTTCCAAAATCTCCAAGGCCCCAAGCAGAAGGCAAAGAACTTATATGCAATAATACCCCGCACGAACGATCAAGTTGAAAATCATGAGGGCGCTTGTCTTTGATGAAAAGTGCTCTTCCCCCCAACGGACTTATGGATACGGTCCTAAACGTTTCTGACCAAAGCCTATCCCCATTTATTAAATCAACTCCAAACGAGGAGGGTTGGAGCATTGTGCTCAGATCCACAGTTTTTGTTTCCTCATTGTGACGATTGATCAGGATGATGATTTTCTCATCGTTCCCCAGCCGCAAAAAACCATAAACATCCGGTTCAAAGAAAATGGACTGAAAATCACCCGTCTGCAGCACCTCATATTCAGCGCGCAAACGAAGAATCCGGCGATACCAAGCCATGATTTCTCCGTCTTCCTTACCCCACGGATAAGTCCCCCGATTATAAGGGTCGGCATAACCTTCCGCACCTGCCTCATCACCATAGTAAATACAAGGAACTCCGGGAAATGTCATTTGCACCAAACTAAAGAGCTTGAGCCTTTGGACAGCCAATTGCCGGGCATTCGGGGAAAGTCGAAAGTTCCTTCGCTCTGTTAGGGTCAAACTCTGTTCGGCTGGGGTATCTCCTAAAAGCGTCAAAATTCGGATCGTATCATGATTCCCGATAAAATTCATGGCAGCATAAAAATTTTCACGGGGATAATTTTCATATAAGCTCATGACCTCCCGGTGAACGACTCGGGAATCACTTTGCCCAAGAAAAAACCGCAGAAAACTAGCGCGCAAAGGATAGTTCGTCGTCGAATCCAGTTCATCCCCCGAAAAATAGTTGCGCTGCCTGCCATAGCTTATTTTATTTGAAGCGTCTTCCCACACTTCTCCGATCAGAACAGCATCTGGGCGAACGCTCTTTATTGCCTCCCGAAGTTCCTGAATGAACTCATCAGGAAGTTCATCGGCAACATCCAAGCGCCAACCTGCAACCCCAAGGTTTTGCCACTTATGAATGACACTATCTGCCGAGCCATAGATAAACTGTCTATAGGAAGGGTTCATTTCGTCCACTTCCGGAAGAGAATCAACCCCCCACCAACATACATACTCCTGGCAGTTCGGCTTAAACTTATACCAAGCAAAATAAGGGGAATCAGCTGATTGGTACGCCCCCACACCTGGATAATTGTTATATTTATTGAAATAGATACTATCACTTCCGGTATGGCTGAATACTCCATCCAGAATAATAGAGATCCCGTACTGTTGGGCAGTGACGATCAATTGTTCAAAAACCGCATCATCCCCGAACATCGGATCAATCCGAAGATAATCCGCCGTGTCATATTTGTGATTACTCGCAGCCTCAAAAATAGGATTAAAGTAAAGAATGCTAATGCCCAACTCTTGGAAGTAGGGCAACTTGGCAAGCACCCCCCGCAGAGTTCCGCCAAAAAAGTCCCAATCGGTAACTCTTCCCTGCTCGTCCTTAATATAGAGCGGCGGATCAGACCAATTGGCATGCAACAGAGTGTTTTTCCTGGGAAAGTAGGTGAACCCGTTTGTCTGATCATTGAAAAATCGATCGACAAAAACTTGATACATTACCCCTCGTTTATACCACTCGGGGATTGTTATCTGCTTATGAACTGTTATTTGGTAAAAAGGTGGTTCTTGTTCATAGAGACTACCCTCCCCACCAAGTCTCTTTAAGTTATTTCCATAATAATAAGTTTGAGCTCCTAACCAAATCACAAAATAGTACCGGATTAGTCCTGGGGTGTTGGGTACCTCATATTCTACTTCATATAATTCTCGGTTATCAGAGCTTTCAAGGGATTTGGGTGCCGGATTTAAAGCAGAACTGGAACTTATCTTCTCCAGGGTTTTATGCATGACAAGAGTTATTTGCGGCTGGTCCTTTTCCCAAAGACGAAAATGACAAGCTTCAACGGGTGCCGCTGAAAACGTGCTCAAACGAAAGGTTATCCGCTGTCCACACGTAACCGCGCCAAATGGTTCACGGTAAAACAAATCGTGAGAATCATGATGGGCCTTTAACATTATCGTCATAATAATGACTCATAGATTTCGATGTAAGCATTGGCGGATCTGTCCCAACTGAAATCACTCGTTAAAGCATTCTGCCGTATACTCTCCCATACCGACTTATTAGCATAGTAAATTCTCACGGCACGTTGCACCGCGAATAACAATTCGTGAGCATTATAATTGACAAAACTAAATCCATTGCCTGAACCGGTCAGTTCATTATAGTTCATGACTGTGTCCTTTAATCCTCCGGTTTCCCGGACGATCGGAACCGTCCCAAAGCGCATGGCAATCATCTGAGAAATACCGCAGGGTTCAAAACGCGATGGCATCAAGAACATGTCTGCCCCTCCATAAATTTCATGTGCAAGTTTATCCGAGAACTCTAATTTTAGCGCCAGTTTTTCAGGATATTTTGCGATGAAATAACGCAGCATTTCTTCATAGCGCTGCTCTCCTGTTCCGAGGATAACCAACTGAACATCCAGCTCCAGTACTTCTTCCAACACGTGAAGCAATAAATCGATGCCTTTCTGATCTACAAATCGGGATACCATCCCCAGTACTGCTCTATCTCCTCGAACCGGAAGCCCCATAATACTTTGCAAGTGCTTTTTCTTTGTTTCTTTAGCATGAGGAAAATTACTATTTGGCATGACTTGATCGGGTTCCTTCAGCGGATCATAAACCTCATAGTCAATGCCATTGAGGATGCCCCTTAGAAATTCACTTCTTTTTCTTAACAGCCCATCAAGTTTTTCGCCGAAATAAGGATTTTTGATTTCCTCAGCATACGTTGGACTTACTGTCGTAATCCGATCTGCATAGAGCAGAGCCGCCTTCATGAAATTAACCGCGCCATGAAATTCCAAGGTATCTTCCGCAAAATACTCCATACCAAGCCCCAAAATATCGCTCAGAACTTCCTTGGAAAAAATCCCTTGATATTTCAGGTTGTGAATCGTAAATATAGTTTTCAGCGGATAATGAAGGGGTTCCCGGTCATAAAACTTCTTAAGCATCAGCGGGATTAAAGCTGTATGCCAATCATGGCAATGGATAATATCCGGTTTGAACCCTGGTATGTGCATTAAACTTTCCAGAACGGCCCGGGAAAAGAAAGCAAAACGCTCCGCCTCATCAAATTCCCCATAAACGCGCGGGCGCACAAAGTAATACTCGTTGTCAATAAAATAATAATGCACTCCCTGATAGATCATTTCCTCCAAACCGCAATATTGTTGACGCCAAGCGACTCGAACATTAAAATGGGCCAAATGCTTAAACTGTTTTTGGAAATCCTCGGGAATCATTCCATACCTTGGTATAATGACCCGGACGTCCACACCTTTTTTATGCAAGTAAGCAGATAATGAACCAACTACTTCTCCCAAGCCACCGGTTTTAATAAAAGGATCCGCTTCTGCAGCCGCAAAAACCAGTTTCATACTTTCCCTCCTTTCAAAGTCTAGATCACTGTTCTTTTGAGGACAACCAAAGGATTATTAAAACTCCCTTTCAAGACATTTTCTGTGTTAACCTTGACCGATTTATCGAGAATAGCATAGTCTGTTTGAGCATGGGCATGAATATAACATTTCGGCATGATTATGCTATTTCTGATTATACACCCTTGCTCAATAATCACATCTCGAAAAACAATCGAGTTGACAACTTCTCCTGAGATAGAGCACCCACTGGCGATCAATGAGTTGCTGACTTTGGCGTGGGAAGTGTATTGAGCAGGGGGGTTGTCCTTGATCTTGGTATGGATCTTGTCCGCTCCCGACCATAATTTTCTCCGAACTTCCAGGTTCAGAAGATCCATACTTCTCTGAAAATAATCCTTAAGCGTGCGAATCGTCCCAATCAAGGAACAAGTTGGACTACCGTAGATTTTGAGGACTTCCAGATTTGAAGTAAAAATATCCAGTAAGTCAATACACCCAATGAAACTATACTTCTCAACAATATCCAATAAAATCTCGCGCCGAATTATTAATATATTTACAAAATAAGGGTGACCGGGCTCTGCCCCTGCATGATCCTTTTGGTCAATAATCTTAGAAACTTTTTGATTCTCATCCATCTCAAGAAACCTCTCCTGGATCAGATCGCCCAAGTTAGCACCCTCTTGATAAATCAAGGTCACATCGGCATGCATGTCATTATGAAATTCCAGCGCATTCTGAAAATTTATATTAAATATTTGATCACCGCTGCAGATGATCACATTTTCTGCAAAATCCTTCTGCAAAAACTCGATATTTTTTTGTAAATCCTTAACACAAAACGTATGATTGTTTTCCAACAAGCCATGGATGTCTCCAGGCAAAATAAACAACCCGCCATTTTTCCTATCCAGAAACCAGACTTTACCGGCTCCCAAATGATCGAGAAGCGGTCTACAATGGTATGGCGTAACCACTCCAATCGTCTTAATCCCTGAGTTAACCATGCTGGATAACGCGAAATCGAGGATCCGATATCTTCCTCCAAAGGGTACTGCAGCTATTGGCCTTTTCAGGGTAAGTCCTTGTAAATTGTCCGTTGAGCTATTCGCATAAACAATCCCTGCATTGTTCGCCATTATTGCTCCCGCCTTTCAAATCGCCCGAATCCTGCCAATATTCCTACCCTCTTCGATCACAGAATCTTCAGGAACTATATAATTGTCCTCAATAACCGTGATGCCTTCTTGATCAGGTATATTTTTCCCCGCAACACCAACCTGGCAATGACTCATAATTTCTGCATTTTCTCCAACAATTGTCTTATGAATGACGGATCCATTTTGAACCTTTGCATAAGGCAACAAAATTGAATCCATAATTTCTACATCTTTTCCCACATATACTCCTGGCGCCAGGATCGAATTCGCCACCTTACCCTGAACAATACACCCATTACAAATAAGACTGTTTTCTATTTCTGCTGCAGATCCCACAAAGTGGGGGGGTAAAATATCTTCATTCGAAAATATTCGGACCTCTCGATCAAAAATATTAAGGAAGCGGTCCTCTCTTAAGGACTCCATATTGGCCTGATAATAGCTTTCGATTGTACCGACATCTCGCCAATAACCATGAAAATTGTAGGCATAGACTCGTTTGGCTTGTTTAACTTGCTGTGGAATGATATTTTTACCAAAGTCGTTTTCAGACTGATAATCTCTATTATCTTCAACCAAGGCTTGCTTAAGGGTAGACCAATTAAAAATATAGACTCCCATGGAAGCAAGATTACTATCCGGTTGAGCTGGTTTTTCTGTAAACTTGGTAATTCTTGCATCCCCATCAACGGTTAGGATACCAAACCGAGAAGCTTCTTCCCAAGGAACTTCAATCGTTGCCAGGGTTATTTCCGAATTTTTTTCTTTATGAAATTTTAACATAAGGGAATAATCCATTTTATAGACATGATCCCCTGAGAGAATAATCACATACTCTGGATTATAAAAATCAATAAATTCATAATTTTGGTATACGGCATTCGCTGTACCGTTATACCAACTTCCTTCCGCATCCCCAAGAAAAGGGGGAAGAACATGAACCCCACCAAAAGGATTATTTAAATCCCAAGCCGAACCTAAACGGATATATGAATTAAGTAGAAAAGGCTTATATTGGATAAGAATACCGACCGTGTGAATGTTAGAATTTGTGCAATTACTCAAACTAAAGTCGATGATTCTATACTTACCACAAAAGGAAACTGCCGGTTTAGCACGATTTCGAGTTAGGCCACCCAATCGGCTTCCTTGTCCGCCTGCTAAAAGCAGTGCCACACATTCCTGCTTTTTCAACTTAGTTCACCTTCCTCACAAATATTAAACCTGTCTTCCAACCATTTAACAAGGAATAATATTATTAATGGTCCGGTATCTGATTTTCCA
Source organism: Desulfosporosinus sp. Tol-M2 (assembly GCF_059735615.1). Lineage (NCBI taxonomy): Bacteria > Bacillati > Bacillota > Clostridia > Eubacteriales > Desulfitobacteriaceae > Desulfosporosinus > Desulfosporosinus sp. Tol-M2. The sequence continues at coordinate 44,386 of NZ_JCAIJG010000039.1, read as the reverse complement.
GATCCAATCGGCATATTCTCTAATTGTCCTGTCACTTGAGAATCTTCCTGAATTGGCGATATTGATTAAGGAAATCCTGTTCCATTCTTTTTGATTCAGATAAAGTTTTTGAAGCTTGTCATACATTTCAAGGTAAGAATGAAAATCTTTTAAAACGAAGAATTCATCGTTATAGAGCATCAGGGAATCGAATAAAACTTTGAACTCTTCCCCCATATTATCGAAAAATCCACTGATTAATTGATCCACACACGTTTGAATATCGGAGTTGGTATGGTATTCATCCCATGATTTATACCCCCCATTTTGAGTGTAGTTCAGAACTTGTTTGGCTGTAAGCCCAAAGATGAAGATATTATCCTCACTCACCGCCTCCTTAATTTCGACATTGGCTCCATCTAAGGTTCCCAAGGTTAGGGCACCATTCATCATGAATTTCATATTTCCGGTCCCCGAAGCCTCTTTACTGGCGGTAGATATCTGTTCACTGATGTTTGCTGCCGGATAAATCAACTCTCCCTGGGACACATTAAAATTCTCAATAAATACGACCTTTAGTTTTTGGCTAACCTTAGGATCATGCTCTATTTTCTGACTTAAAGCATGAATCAGCTTAATCACGACTTTTGCATAACGATAACCTGGCGCCGCTTTTCCCCCGAAGATAAAGGTATGGGAACCTGTCAATGACTCCGGGTCGTTGATTGCCTTATTATATAAATGCATGATCTTCAGCACATTAAGCAATTGCCTCTTATAGGCATGGATTCTCTTCACTTGAACATCAAAGATGGACAAAGGATCAAGGATCAGACCCTGTTTTGCCTTAACCCTCTCGGCAAAGCGGCATTTGTTTTCGTACTTTACTTTCGCGAGTTGTTCCAGAAAACTGTGATCGTCCTTGTATGCTTGGAGTTTTTTTAGCTTTCCCGCCTCTTCCTTCCAGGATGGTCCTATCGCCTCGGTGATCAGATCCGCAAGTTTAGGGTTTGCGGCTAACAGAAATCTCCTGTGATTAACACCATTTGTTTTATTATTAAATTTATAACCAAAAATACGATAATAATCTTTAAAGACCTCATCCTTAAGGATTTTAGTGTGTAATTGCGCAACCCCATTCACTGATGAGCTCCCGATAATCGCCAAATGGGCCATCCAGACATACCCATCTTTGATAATCTGAGTGTTGCGAATCACTTCCCAACTCTCTGTGTTGCGAATCCCCTCCTCATCATCCAATAATCGTACTCTTAGATCTTCCTTAAATCTTCGATCTATTTCCTCAATAATCTGGTAAATCCTGGGTAAAAGACTCTTGACTAAATCAATCGGCCATTTTTCCATGGCTTCAGACATGATGGTATGGTTTGTAAAGGATATGGTATTCACTGTGATATTCCAGGCCTCATCCCATCCCATTCCTTCTTCATCAATTAAGATGCGCATCAGCTCAGGGATACACAAAACTGGATGAGTATCATTGATATGAACTGAAACTAATCGCGAGAAGTTATGCAACGAATCTGTATCATTCCCTTTTTTGTAACTCAATACGATAGACCCTAACCCGGCAGCAACAAAAAAGTATTCCTGTTTAAGTCTTAACTCTCTTCCGGCAGGGCTGCTATCGTCAGGATAAAGAATATAGGAAATCGCCTCAACCTCAGATTTATTGCCTGAAGCCTGCTTAAACTCCCCACGATTGAAACTGTCTAAATCCAGTTCGCAAGTGACCGTTTCGGCACTCCATAACCTTAGATTATTAATATACATAAAATTATCATAGCTCATAATAGGGACATCATAAGGTACGGCCAGCACCGCTTCATAGTTCTCGTGGATAAATAATAATTTTCCCTCTCTTTGCTCTGTTCTCACCGACCCTTTAAATTTTACAACAACTGCCTTATCTGGCTTTCTTATTTCCCAAGGATAACCATTTTTCAGCCAATTGTCCGCTACTTCGACCTGCTTGCCGTCCACGATTTTTTGTTCAAACAACCCATACTTATAACGAATCCCATTACCATATCCCGCAATTCCTAAGAAAGCCATTGAATCGAGGAAACATGCTGCCAATCTTCCTAAACCGCCATTACCCAAGCCCGGATCTACTTCTTGTTCGTATAAATCATCTAGATTGATATTCAACTCTGCCAAACCTTCCCTGACGAGATCCTCTATTTGGAAATTGACCAGATAATTATGCAGCAGCTTACCAATCAGAAACTCCATCGAAAAATAAAAAACATGTTTCCCTTGGGACACAGACTTTCTGTTTATGGCTCGGTAATAACGCATTCTTTCTTTCAGTAATACGACTAAGGCATTAAATTTATCCCATGGGCTTGCTTGATCCGGGGCAACCCCTTCCCCCTCAAACAACTCCCTCAAATAGGCCTGCTTAAAATTTTCTTTATCTAAAAACATACTTTAGTTCCTCCAATACCTAACGATTCAACCTTTGGTTTTAAGAAAACTACTTCTAAGAGAGCAACGTTAAGTGTCAAAGAAAAAGTTTGATCATGCAGCCAAGAAAACACTTATTGTCCATTTAATCATAGCACCCACTTTACTTCGTTTGAATCCCCAATGGATAAACTATTCTCTAATCCAATGCTTTATACCTTCATAAAATATTAGTAATTAATAATCTTATTTCAAATTATTTCAAAACTAAGATTTTAATCTTGATTTTCCAAATAATGCTGCCTTAAATCAATTCCGAAATAACATTACTTTCCTTGATAGAGTTTGGTAGTTTTGTTATACTTATGCGGAGTTATTGAAAAATGTTGATATTCTTAAATTCACATATTAAAGCAGCATATCTTAAGGTTTAGAGTCGCATATTCCTGAAAAACATATACGCTCATAACTTAAGAAGGAGAAAAATAGTTATATGAAAACAAAGCGCACTATCCGATTTAAGATGATTCTAGTCTTTATTGGCTATAATCTTATTTTTGCTGCAATACTATGTCCCTTTGTGCTGTTCTGGGGACCCTTCGAGTCCCTCAAAGTAATGGCTGTTGGCTCGGTTGCCACTTCACGACATCCCCAGGTTGTGCAGGCTTTTCTATCCCAAGCTGAAATAGATAGGATTATGAACCTCAATAATTATCGAGGGATAAGCGTCAGCGAAGTAATCGATCGTACCAAAGTAATTTCTGATCCGAGTACGGGAATCACAATTGAAGATATCAAGGGCTCAAGCTTCAAGGGTAAGGTCATGCTGATTAAAGACCCCAAACGAATTAAATTATCTGTTACCAGAGAACTTGGGGTTACAGGAGAACGTGTCAGCGATTTGGTTAAAAATATGGGGGCTATTGCCGGAATAAATGCCGGCGGTTTCTATGACCCGGACGGTAAAGGAAACGGAGCGTTCCCAGACGGTTTAACCATGCATGAGGGACAACTGGTCCACAACAATGTCGGAGACAAGGCAGTCAACATTGTTGGGTTTAATGATCAAGGTAAATTAGTCCTCGGTAAAATGACAGCCAATCAACTAGTTGAGAAAAACATGCGCGAGGTCGTTACCTTTGAACCTAATCTTATTGTCGAAGGTAAATCTATGATTCAAGGAGACGGTGGCTGGGGTATCGCCCCCCGAACCGGCATTGGACAAATGGCGGATGGAACCGTTATCTTTGTTGTCATAGATGGACGTCAGCCCACGTGGAGTCTTGGCGCGGATTTACGTGGCCTCATGCGGGTCTTTGAAGATTATCATGCAGTGAACGCTGTCAATCTCGATGGTGGTTCTTCCTCTGAACTCGTCTATAACGGCAAAGTCCTGAATCGTCTTTGGAATATTTTTGGTGAACGCTATATTCCTACGGCCTTTGTTGTTACGCCTTGAAAATTATATAGTAATTAATGCTAAAAAGGAGCAATTACGCATGAGAAAACTGCGTATCATTTTAGTTTGGACCTTAGTTTCCCTGTTCTTGCAAGGTGGAGCGTACTTCTTTTTGAACAACAAAGTTAAAGAAGTTATATCCCCATCAGAAGAGCCACCAATTACTGTTAAACTCAAGGCCACTATTCCTGGCGCTGACCTTACAAACATTCAAATATCCTACGCCAAGGATTATTTAGCCTATACAGAGAATGGTACACTTAAAATCTTCAACCTCATCCAAGGTAAGCAAGTTTTTGAAAAAAAGTCACCTTCTACTACTGACAAGACATTAGGGGTTATTGCGTACCAATGGCTGCCCGACAGAAATACCTTACTCTATTTTTATGCCAAGAAAAATCCAAATGAAGTAACGACCGTCACCATATACCCTAAAACTACAGTCCAGACCCCAACCCAGAAACCGACTCCTAATCAACCAAATACAGAAGACCCCAACCAAAAAAACGATAAGACAGGACCAACGGTTAAACCGAATGTAGAACCGAAAGTAGTTCCAGTGGTTCCTGTAGAGCCTCGGATCGAAAAACGGTATGGAAATCCACAAATTATGGAATTGTATTCACTTGAATTACCCGAAAGTAATGATAATGAGACCCTTCCAGATGATCGTTTTAATCGAACGATTGACAAATTACCAAAAGGCGGAAAAATTGAACAATTGGTTTTCTCTACATCTACTAATTTAATCTATCTCACAGTGAAAAGCCCAGCCTCTCAACAGCTAATAGAAATAGATGTCATGAAAGACGTAAGTACACTGAATAAATCCGGAGAGACTATTGATAATATGGCTGCCTCAGATCGCTATGGAACACTTTTTATTAATAGTAAAATTGGTAAAAACCATCAGGTTATCGCCTTAAAGGGTTCTAAGCGCTGGGTCATCTCTAAAAATTCAAACGACAGGATCTTGGGAATCAGAGCGGGAAAGGTCTATATTGGTGAAGTCCAAAATGATGAACTCGTAAAGATAAAAACTACTTCGGACCGCTCAGATTTAACGGATAACCCTTCTCTGAAAACTGAGTGGGAAGGCTTAATTCCCTTCAAGAATGTTCGTATGCTCATCGGTTCAAAAGGCCAAGTAGTTGTCTATGATCATCAAATTGCTTATATCGTCACAGACGGGCAAATGAAAGAAATAAAATTCGATGGAGAAGAAAATTATATCTCTATTGACGGCGCAGAGCTTATTCAATTAAACCAGCAAGAAACTTCCACTCTGGCGGAATTACAACCACTTAAATAAAGAGAGGCTGAACTTACTCCAATCCCTTGACTGCTGTTTTGATGCGTTGTAACCCTTCTTCGAGCACAGAACGGGCACAAGCTATATTCAGTCTTGCAAAGCCTTCTCCGCCCGGTCCAAATAGATAGCCTGGGCTTAAACCTACACCCGCCTCATGAACCAAAAAATTCTGTAAGGCTTTTGGGTTCATTCCTAAAGCACTAAAATCAAGCCAGACGAGATAGGTTCCTTCGGGCTGAATTGCCGTAATTTGAGGCAGTTCCCGATCAAGAAACGAGTTTAGAAATCTCAAGTTTCCCGACAAGTAGTCCAATAATTGATCCAACCAGTCTCTGCCATGCCGGTAGGCCGCTTCCATAGCCGTCATGCCAAACACATTCGGGTAATGAATCCCGGTTAAGTTAAGCGACGCTCGAAAGGCGAGTCGATATTTGGCATTAGGAATGATCAAATTTGAAGTTTGTAAACCGGCTAAATTAAACGTCTTACTCGGGGCAGTACAAACAATTGATTGCAGAGCTGATTCCGGGGATAGAGACGCAAAGGGAATATGACGGTAACCCTTATAAATAAGATCACTGTGAATTTCATCCGAGATGACTAGGACCCCATGGGTTAAGCAAAGCTGCCCTAAGCGTTCAAGTTCAACCCGTTCCCATACCCGCCCAACGGGATTGTGCGGATTGCAAAGAATCATTATCTTGATCCCAGAGAAGAATTTCTCCTCTAAGTCCGCAAAATCCATAGTATAGCGACCTTTTTCCAGGATCAGTTGGCTGCCGACAAGCTCACGACCATGGTTCTTTACGGCTTGAAAAAAAGGCGGATAAACCGGAAACTGTACCAGGATCTTATCCCCAGCCTTGGTTAAACTCCGCACCAATTCATTTAAGGCAGGAACAATTCCAGGGCTAAAAGAGATCCAGTCTCTTTGGATCTCCCAACCATGGCGCTCTTTCATCCAGTCGATAAGTACTCCGTAATAACCTTCCATTCCATCAGAATAACCATATATCCCATGTTTCGCTCGGTTCACGAGTGCCTCAACCACGGCTTCCGGAGCCGGAAAGTCCATATCCGCGACCCACATCGGTAAAATATCCTCGCGGCCGAACGTTCGTTGATTAAAATCCCACTTTAGACAGCTCGTATGATACCGATCGATAATCTTGTCGAAATCATAGTTTTTAGGTTCTATTTGCACAGCTTTTTGCACGGCTTTCATCCTTACCTTATCCGTTAATCAATCAGATACTATCCCTGGATTTAATGGTTACTCCTACATGATAAGCCATTAGAAGGATAAGTCAATGATAGCCCCCCGGGATCGGGGGGCTATCATTGTTTTGCTCTTAATTAGTGTTTGACAAATACAACATTAATCGCTTTTATTAGAGCTTCTACGGTATCTCCTTTTTTAAACCCAACGTCTTCGAGACTTTCCCGCGTCATCACGGACGCGACTTCCGGTGCATTGCTTCAACCTTCAACACTAATTTTGACCAAGGCCATAAGATCATCTGCCTGGATCTCTTCAATAACCCCATATAGCTTATTCCTTACCCCAGCTTCCATTGAGCATTCCTCCTATTTTTCCTATGGCTATTGTTACCAGAAGCGCAAAACATTATTCTAAGTTTTCTATATACCCTTCTTAACCCCGTGTTTGATATTCGCTTCTTATGAAACCGCCAACACTCCCAGGAACAAGGCCATTATAAATGCATCCACCATCAACGGGACCATGCCATCCAAGTAACTTGCCGTACCGTTTAGACGGTAATAAAGCACGTAGCAGATCAAAGCGACAACGGTGGCGATTGCCACAAGAGCCGCCAATATCACCGCACGTCCCAAGCCAAAGCGCCCTATGCCGTACAGTACAGAAACCACGGACAACTCCAACGCCGCCCAGATATGTATGATTAGCAGTTCCAATGTCACTATCCGGTGAAATGCGATGACTGTGACCAGAAGCAGCACGAGAAATAAAACGGCACCGCCCAGCAAAATAAACCTCACCGGCGAACTTTTTGAATCCTGAGAAAGCGAGTAAATGCCGCCTGACATCAGAACAATCGCGGCAATTCCTGAAATAAAAGCGGCTGTGATGCAGAACACGCCAGCCAACATGCCTGCCAACCCACCGGATGAATTTTGCCGAAAGGAAATAGCCCACCAGATTAGATAAAACAAACTGCAAAACAAAAGCAGCAGATTGCCGGCAAATATCCCCCGGAGCGGGGTAGTAAAATTACGGAAAAATATCATAGCGACCTCCCCAGTAAATAATCTTCCCTGACCGGACAAAATACTTCAATCGCAATGGAATTTTCAATAATTTCAGCACCATGCTCAGTATCTCCTGGTATACACCAACTATCTCCAGCATGCATTTCAAAATTTTGCCCGTCAATGTTTAAGATTATATGTCCCGAAATCAGGTAGCCCGTCTGTTCATTGGAATGTCTATGTAGAGGGAGGTTTTTCCCTTTTTCCAACCTGAATTCGGTCATTAAACTGTTGCTTCCAAAAACAAGGGTTTTGCGTTTAATACCCTCAAGTACATTTAGATAGTCGTATTCTGATGCTTTATAAACTTGTTTCATCAATATGGCCCTCCATCCTTTAGTTTTTTGATTATTTGAAAAGAGAAATTATCGATTATTTGATATCTCTTTCATCACCTCTTCGACTTCTTCTAAAATAAAAGACACAAACAATTGGCAATTTTCCTGATCCAAACTCCGATAGTGCCGTGAGAACATATTCTGCTGACAATAATGTATAAAGTCGGATATTTCAGTAAATAATAGAATAAAATACAATAAGGAGGCTATATAATGGATTGGTTATCAAAAACTGCTTTAATACTTGTAATTGTCGGAGCCCTAAATTGGTTGTTGGTCGGTGTCTTTCAATGGGACCTTGTAACTGCTATTTTTGGAGGAGACACATTTAGAAATTCATCTATATTAAGCAGGTTAATTTATGCACTGGTTGGCCTTGCAGGTCTTTATTCTATCTCTTTTCTTTTTAGGGACACTGCAGTTAAGACTGATAAACTAGCAGATCATTAATTTCGTTTTATTTTATCATTAGGAATGCGCCTAACGGTCCAAAGCCGATAGACGCATTTTTATTCTACTATACCATACTTAAAGTTACTTAATTGAAATCTCTATCCAGAATCGATCCAATTTCTCCAAACTCGTTGAGCTTAGTCTTACAGCGTGGGAAGCAAGTTTGATTCGAATTGCTAAATATTTAAATCTCTTCATCGTAATGGAAATCATGAAGAATAATTTAAGCTTAGTTTTCCATGATTAGTCTAATGTTTCAGTTCCTTGCCTCACAGCATTAAACCCGTTAATGGCATGGGACGAAATCCGATGACATTGATTAAGAATAATTGACCCATTCGGGGGTCAAGATACATTAATAGATTCGGTATCCTTGAAGAAAAATTCTATAATTTTGCTGGACGAAAGATACTTTTGATCTTATGCTTCAAAGTGGTTGACTGGGAACTATTCCGCAAGCTGCTGATCGTGAAAGTCCGAGCCAATTACAATGAAAATAAAAATTTTATGGAGGTTAAAATGGAAAACGTTCAATTAGTAACAGAAAACGCAACTGAACAACCTATCCCTTTCAACGCTATAATAGATGGTCCCCATGATGAAAGGCTTTCTGCATCTGAGATTGGCAGTCTCTGGGAAACATATTTATATAATGCTACATCAAAATGCCAACTTCAGTACTTTGTCACCAAGGCACAGGACCCGAAGATTCGGGCGGCTTTGATTAAACCTCTCTTTTTGGTGGCTCATCCAAATTTAACTCTTGAAGGTACCGACAAATGAATATAGGATAAGTGCGCAGAATTCTATATCTTGTAAAAGAGAAGGTGGGAAATCTGAGTTCAGAAGGGTTAAAGTTATCTGAAAACAATCTGCGGTACAAGTTTTGCCCCCATTGTGGTGGCAAACTATCCTTAGAAGAGACATTTCCGCTTAGCAGACCGAAATGCGTAGATTGCAATAGAATATTCTATCAGAATCCTGCTGTAGGAGTTGCTGCCATAATTATTCGTGATAAAAAGATTCTTCTGGGAAGGAGAAACGCTAGCTACAGTGATATGTGGTGTATTCCCTGCGGGTATGCGGAATATTACGAGGATGCCAGAGAAGCCTTGATTAGAGAAATTAAAGAAGAAACAAATCTGGACATCAAATTAAGCATAGTGTTTGATATACATTCAAATTTCCATAATCCAGCCCAACACACTGTGGGAATATGGTTTTTAGTAGAAGAATATCAAGGAAATATAGCTCCGGGGGATGATATCGAAGCATTGGATTTCTTTTCAACTGCAGAGATCAAAGAACAAAACATAGTGCTTGCATTTCCTACAGATGTTCGAGTATTGGATGATCTTGTTAATAAGGGATTGATACTTTAATCACACGTATCGAATTTATTCACAAGTCGTGCGTGTTTTCCATATTATGGTGCATCAAATACAGAAGGAGTTGATCTTATGTTTTTTGGATTTCTTCCCTTTGCTCTGGGTTTTGGTTTAGGAGCTACGGTAGCGAGACCTCGCTATTACCCATCCGCATATCCCTATGCCTATGCACCATATCCTTACGGATGGTATTAATATCAGTTACCATCTAAATCTTATTGAAACGAACGAGGCGGAGGGCTTAACGCTCTCCTTTTTTATTTTTGTTGCCCCGCTTACCGCCGTCCATTTCAGGTTGATTTGACTTTTGCTCACCCCTATCGCCGTTGCCCGGTTGGAGCTGCTCATTGTTCCGTTCCAGACTCTCATTTAATTCTCTCTTCTTTCTTATACTTTATTACTTATCCCCTGAAGTAATTTACTCCCCCGGTGAAAATGGGTTGGTACTTATTCCCCGGGACATTAATCGCTACTCCCCTGCCGGTTCTTTCGGAATGGGCCATCTTACCGAGAATACGTCCATCCGGGCTGGTAATTCCTTCAATTGCTTCGTAAGAACCATTCGGAGTATAGATAATATCATTACTGGGGTTACCATGGAAATCGACATATTGGGTAGCAATTTGTCCATTAGAAATCAACGTCCGGATTACTTCGTGAGAAGCAACGAAACGTCCTTCGCCGTGGGAGATAGGCACGGTATGAACTTCACCGAGTTCAACCCCACTAAACCAAGGGGAGAGGGTGGAAACAACTTTCGTTTGAACCATGCAGGAAACGTGACGCCCTATTTTGTTATACGTAAGAGTCGGAGAATCCTCGGTTATATCCCTGATTTCGCCGTAAGGTACGAGGCCCAGTTTAATTAAGGCTTGAAATCCATTGCAAATCCCGAGCATTAAGCCGTCACGTTCTTGTAATAGTTCCAACACCGCTTCTTTAATCCTTGGATTTCTGAACATGGTAGCTATAAATTTGCCAGAACCGTCCGGTTCATCCCCAGCACTGAAACCGCCCGGGATCATCACAATTTGAGACTGACCGATCTTTTTAACCATCTCTAAGATGGATTGTTCCACGTCAACAGCATTGAGATTTCTGATCACCAAAGTTTCAACTAAGCCTCCAGCTTGCTCAAAGGCTATTGCGGAATCGTATTCGCAATTGGTCCCAGGAAAAACGGGAATAAAGATTCTCGGCTTGGCAACTTTAGTGGACGGTATATGAGTATTGCGAAAATCATAACTGACCACGACCGGCTCGGCAACCTTTTCCGTCTGAGTAGGGAAGATTTTTTCGAGTGGTTTTTCCCAGGCTGGTAAAGCAACATCCAACTCAATATCTAATCCATTAACCGTAATCACAGATTTTTCCTGCGTAAAACCCAGCAGTTGATACTCTACCCCACCAAAAATATCTTTTAAATTTACTGCTTCAGCGATTTCCAAGACAATTGAACCGTAGTCCGCAGTAAACAAACTCTTCATATCCATCTGAGCGTTTATAGCTATCCCGATTCGATTGCCAAAAGACATTTTGCTGAGAGCAGCGGCCAGTCCGCCCATCCTCACGGTATGCGTTGCCAAGACTCTCCCGGAATGAATCAACTCGTTAATCCTGAGATAATTTTTGATCAGCTGCTCAAAATTAGGGACTTCATGTTCATCCCGCTCAGCCGATACCAAGACAACTTGACTGCCAATTCTTTTAAACTCTTGGGATATAACCTTATCTGTATGGATAACATTGACTGCAAAGGCCACCAACGTTGGCGGAACATTCAAATCCATAAAGGTACCGGACATACTGTCTTTGCCGCCAATGGCCGGGATACCCAGTTTTTTCTGAGCATAAAACGCCCCGAGTAAGGCACTGAAGGGTTTCCCCCACTTTTCCGGAGCAGTCCCCAGTTTTTCAAAATACTCTTGTAGTGTAAGCCGCACCTGGCGAAAATCCCCACCCAAAGCCACAATCTTGGTGACAGCATCAATAACAGCATATAAGGCACCGTGAAACGGACTCCAGAGAGCTAATTGCGGATTATAGCCATAAGTCATCATGGTCGCAGTATTTGTTTCCCCCGACAGCAGCGGAATTTTTGCCACCATGCCTTCCGCCGGAGTCGTTTGATATTTACCACCCAACGGCATCAGGACGGATGCCCTGCCGATGCTGCCGTCAAACCTCTCCACTAAACCTTTCTGACTACAAACATTTAAGTCTGCTAAATTGACCAACCAAGCCTCTTTAAGCAAGGAAACGTCTTCGTCAATCACGGCTAACTTTCGCTCAATTATTTCCGGTAGCCTCTTAAAGTAGTTACGATCGGCATTAGGAAGATTCACCTTGACCTTCGTTTTCTGCTTAACCCCATTGGTATTGAGAAACTCTCTGCTGACATCGACTATCGTCTTCCCCCGCCAAAACATTTTGAGCCTGGGGTTAGAACTAACCCTGGCCACTAAAGTAGCTTCCAGGTTTTCCTCCTGAGCATAGCGGACAAACGTCTCCAAGTCTTCAGCTGAAATTACCACGGCCATGCGTTCCTGAGATTCAGAAATTGCCAGTTCTGTTCCGTCCAGTCCATCATACTTTTTAGGAACTGTATCCAAGTAAATTTCCAAGCCATCAGTTAATTCCCCTATGGCAACGGCGACGCCTCCTGCGCCAAAATCATTACAGCGTTTAATTAATTTACTTACCTTCGCCTTACGAAAGAGTCTTTGGATCTTGCGTTCTGTGGGAGGATTGCCTTTTTGCACTTCCGCCCCACAGGTCAGTAATGACTCACAAGTGTGTTCTTTAGAAGAGCCTGTAGCCCCGCCACACCCGTCCCGGCCTGTTCTTCCGCCGACCAAAACGACAACATCACCTGGTTCAGGGACTTTGCGTATCACGTTTTCACGGGGAGCTGCCGCAATCACAGCCCCGATTTCCATCCGTTTGGCCACAAAGCCTTCATGATAGACTTCCGTAACTTGTCCTGTGGCAATTCCGATTTGATTACCGTAGGAACTATATCCCGCCGCCGCACCCCTGGTTATCTTTCTTTGAGGCAGCTTACCGGCTAGAGTATCTTCCAGTTTTGTCCTGGGGTCCCCGCTCCCCGTCAAACGCATAGCCTGGTAAACATAAGTGCGACCGGACAAAGGGTCGCGGATAGCGCCACCCAAACAGGTTGCCGCTCCTCCAAACGGTTCGATTTCTGTAGGATGATTATGGGTCTCATTCTTGAACATCACCAACCACTCTTCATTTTGGCCGCTGATATCGACATTCACTACAATACTACAGGCATTGATCTCCTCCGATTGATCGAGGTCTGCTAAAACCCCTCTCTTCTTTAGTTCTTTCATAGCTAAAACAGCGATATCCATCAAACAGACATCTCTCTGAGAAGGATTTTCACCATAAACATAGTTCCTGGAGGTGAGGTATTCCTGATAAGCAGTGGCTAGTGGGCGCGCAAAATCCCCTTCCGAAAAAGAAACCTCTTCGATAACAGTATTAAACGTCGTATGGCGACAATGATCCGACCAGTAAGTATCAATTACCCGGATCTCCGTAAGCGTCGGATTGCGTTGCTCTGTATCCCGGAAATAAGCCTGGCAAAACGCCAAATCCTCATAACTCATCGCTAAACCGGTTTCTTGGAAAAATGCTTTTAGCTCAACAGGCGACTTCTCAATAAAACGCTCGATACTTTCCACATCAGGCGGAATCACAGGTTCAAATTCCAGACTTTCCGGTTTTTCCAGAGAAGCCTCCTGTGCTTCGACAGGGTTAATGCAATAAGCCTTAATTCTCTGAAAATCTTCCTCCGAGAGTTGACCCTGAATTACGATCACTTTAGCCGAAGCAATATTGGGTCGCTCTTTTTGGGTTAAAATCTGAACACATTGGGCGGCGGAATCAGCCCGCTGATCATACTGACCAGGCAGGTATTCCATAGCAAAAACCCGGTCCTCAGGCGGAATTTTCAAATCCTCGTCAAACACTAAGTCCAGCGGAGGCTCCGCAAAAATAATCGGACGAGACTTAGCAAACTCCTCATCCGAAATACCGGATATATCGTAACGGTTGATGACTCTTAAGCCCTCTAATCCTTCAATGCCCAAACTCTCCACTAAATCGTCATAGAGACCCTGGGCTTCAATGTCATAGCCTGGCTTTTTTTCGACATATATTCTTTTGACTTCTTGTGATCCCATACCATCCTCCACCAGTAAGAATTTTTAGATACTAAATATATGACTAATCTTTCAATGCGTCCGCCCAATTCGCCAATTCCCCACGGAAGTTCTTAGTTAAGGTAATAATCCTGCAATACGGTTGATCCTTAAAGTGTTCCATATATGGAACAAAACCGCTCTTGGCAACGGGAATGTCAATTTGTCCTGAATGTCCGATACAGATGACCTTACATGAATCATGGATACGAGTAAATATCGTCCGCAATTCCATGATCGTAAAATTCTGACATTCATCGATGATAATGGTCATGTCTTTGAGATTAGTTCCTCTCAGGAATATTGGACTCTTCGGGTAACACCAAATGTTATCCATCACTCGTTTTAGAGTTACCCTTCTCCGCAGTGCTTCGTTTGCCAATACTTCCTCATTATATACACACTGAACGGGGTTCTCATTGATCTCCAGGAGAGCGTCTATGAGAGGCTGATGATAGATACTTTCCTTTTCGGACTGTGTACCGGGTCGAAAACCCATTAAGGATTCTTGGACCGGATTAAAAATATAGGTAAGCGGTTTACGAAAAATCTTAGCGCAAGCCACTGCCAGGGTGGTTTTTCCAGTTCCTGCTTTAGCGTCTACCATGACTAATTGATTATCAAATATCGCGTTAACATATTCCAGTTGTTCAACGGTCAATTTTGGGGCAAACCCAAACAACAAGTTATTCTCAGGTAGTGGCATATTGCAAACTACTCCTCCATCTACTTTAATTTTGGCATATTTGCCGGTGGGTGATAAGGTATGCTCGTAACATAGATATTTTTTCTCAGATATAGTAGCAGCTTAAGTAATTGTCCCGTCTGGTTATGCAGGAAATTCTGCCAGAATTTATTTGGTACGTATTCCGGAATAACAACCGTGATCGATGTCCAGCGCGGATCAGACTCCGCTTGATCGATATAATGAATTATATCTTTGACAACCTCTCGATACGGTGACTCTATGATTTCAAGTTCGATCCCGATATGACTCTCGTTCCAGTGTTTCCGTAGCTTTTCAGCTCTCTCCATATCAGAAGCAATATGAACTGCCGTTACAAGGGGGGTTGCTTCAGCGGCATATAGCAAGGCTTTCAGAACCACCCTATTTATATCAAATACGGGCACTATACACTTATTTCGATATTCGGATAGATTACTGGATTGTCTTCGCTGATTAATTTCAGTAATTCGTTCCGCAAATAGGGCAATATCTGCAATCGAAGGATGGATTACATCTTTTTCATTTTGATATACAGTATGCACATGCTTGAATATGCCCATCATTGTTGGCAAAATAATTACAACGATCCATGCTCCCTCTCTAAATTTCGTGACTAAAAAGACCAGAAATATAACAGTGGACACGAACCCTCCAAAACTAAAAACAATAATATCGCCAAGCCAATTCCGTTCTTTTACTTCAAAAGTATGTTTTGCCAGACCAATCCCGGTTAAAGCAAAACCAATAAGCACGCCAACAGCATATAGTGGAATCATTAGGTGAGTATTCCCTTTGAAGATGATCACTAACACGATACCGATGATCGTCAAAAGCCAGATCCCTTTATCATAGACTAAGCGGTCCCCAAGGTTTTTAAAGTAACGGGGCATATAACCATCCCTGGCCATCAAATTAAGGAGAATTGGTAACCCTGCAAATGAAGTATTCGCTGCAATTACCAAGATCACGGCGGAACAAACCATTAAAATATAATACATAAAGGTCTGACCGTAGATAATCAGCCCTAACTGATTCAGAACGGTATTTTGAGGCGTAGGAACAGTGTGATAATTACTAGCTAAAAATGCAAGCCCGCTTAAGCCAACTGTTACAATGACTCCAAGGATAAAAAGGGTGCTAATTGCTCTTTTTTGAGCTGGCACCTTATAAGCTGCAACACCATTACTAATCGCTTCGATCCCGGTTAAGGCCGTCGTTCCTCCTGCCAATGCTCGAAGAAATATAAATAATGTCAGTCCATTGCCGGTAATTGCCATAGGATGGGTGACCAGCGCTGGGTCAACTCCGAACACTAAAGTTTTATAAACCCCAATACCCACCAGAGTTAAAACACTGAATAGATAGAAATAAACAGGTAAGGAAAAGAGAGCGGCAGATTCCTTTAAACCTCTTAAATTGACAATCGTCATAAATATAATAATCCCAATGATGACCCCTATTTTATGATTCGGGGTTGTCGCCACCCAGGGTATTACGCCGGTGATGTTTTCAACAGCGGAACTGACACTGACGGCAACTGTTAGAATATAGTCTAAAGACAAACCGGCTCCTGCCAGTAAACCATAATTAACGCCCAGAAACTCCCGGGCAATTGTGTAAGAGCCGCCTCCCTGCGGATACTTTTGGATCGCTTTTCGATAGACTAACATAATACTGCCGAGTAAGAGGATAACTCCTAAAGAAACCTTCGACGCCTGTGCAAAACCAACCGCTCCCAGAGCGACCAGGACATAGAGTATCTCATCCACAGCATAACCTTGCGAAGAAATAATTGAAGATCCAAAAACCGGAATACTAGCCAGCACGCCCACCTTATGCTCTTCGGCGCTTTTGCTCTTCAATGGATTCCCAAAAATTAGGGAACTCAAACTAACGTGTGGTAATTTTTTTGATAAAGAATGCATTTTCCTTACTCCTTCGAATATCACAGTTATACTGAGACGTTTGATCCATTATGAGATTACAAGATTACAAGATTATGACATTATGAAAGAAGTGAATGTTCCTTAGGATTCTTCATTTATTTGTAACATAGTGATTCTACTCCAATTTAAACCATTTATCTAGTCGTTGGAAGGTGAGAGCAAAATTTTGTTAAAGCAAACGATATCCTACTCCAGATTCGGTAATAATATGCCTTGGGCGGGATGGATCAAGTTCCAGCTTTCTCCGGATTTGGCCAATATAAACTCTCAAATATTGTACTTCTTTCTCATAGGCCTTCCCCCAGACGGTATGCAGTAAAGCCTTGTGGGTAATTACTTTTCCAGCGTTAATCGCTAAGTACTTTACTATCTCATATTCTGTTAAGGTTAGCTTGATTTCTTTATTATCCCTGCTGATCCGGCGATGAACTAAATCCAGAGACAGATCGTCAAATTGCAAATTAGGCTGTTCTTCTGCCTCAACAGTATGACGCATAGCCGCCCGAATGCGGGCTAATAATTCACCCATCCCAAAGGGTTTGGTCACATAGTCGTCCGCTCCGGAGTCTAAAGCAGAAATTTTATCTTTTTCCTGTTCTTTGACTGAAAGGATGATGATGGGTACTTTGGTCCATTCCCGAAATTGACGCAGCACTTCAAGTCCATCGATATCGGGTAATCCTAAATCCAGAATAACTACATCGGGGCTGAACATTGCTGCCGCGTCCAGACCTTCACTGCCTGTCCCGACGTCTTTTACCACATATCCATTACTTGTTAAGGCAACACGTAAAAACCGCCGAATCGGTGTTTCGTCATCAATAATTAAAATCCTTGACCCTTTGTTTTCCATCTTAATCTCCTTCATCCATCGCAGGAACTCTACCTGTAAATTGATTGGTTAACGGCAAAGTAAAAGTAATGGTCACCCCTCCAAGTTTATTATTTTCCGCCCAAATATCTCCGCCATGCGCTTCTATTAACCCTTTACAAATAGCTAAGCCGAGTCCTGTTCCACTTACCTGGAGGGGGGAATTCAGTCTGTAAAATTTATCAAAAATCTTACTTAAGTCCGTCTCGGGAATACCCTGACTCCGATTAGCTACCTCGATCACCAGTTTCTTTTCAAGCTGCCTGATCGAAACCGCAATTATGCTGCCCTTTTCCGAATATTTTAGCGCATTGTCCAACAAATTAATAAATACTTGCTCGATTAAAATCCCATCTGCTTGCACCAATGGTAATTCATCCTGGATATCAATATCCAGGGGACGATGATTGAAGGCGACTCCCAGCCTATTAATCGAAACCCCAATAATATCTTGAAGGTCGCACCATTCTTTATTTAATCTAAGCATACCACTTTCCAGCCGAGCCATATCCAACAAGTTACTGACAAAGCGATTCATTCGTTCCGCTCCCTGCAGAATAGTATGCAGCAACTCGCTTCGCACCTCGGGACTATAAACGACGTTTTGATCTTCGAGAAGTCCGGTAACTGCGCCGATAATTGAAGACAGCGGGGTGCGCAAATCGTGTGAGAGAGAATTAAACAATGCTGTACGTAAGCGTTCGGACTCGACCAAAGCAAGAGTTTCTCTGGCTTGCTCCGTTAATTTTACTCTGTTGATGGCCATGCCGGCCAACCTGGTAAAGGCTTCCAAGATCCGAATACGCTCAGCGTCAAATTGCGCCGCAGCTTCATTAAAACAAATACCTAAAACCCCATGCGTTCCCTGCTCCGTACTGAGGGGTAAATAAAGCGCGGCAGCGGCGCCAAAGGTTTCCGTTCCATTCCCCGCTTTTTGTCCTCTTGCATAGACCCAGGCAGCAACCGCGAGTTCATGATCATTATAGAAATTATTATATCCGGAATCTTTTCTGAGCACTAATTGAGCTTTTTCATTGGGTAGCAGCACCATCACTTGCCCATCCAGTGTATTAGAGACATTACTGACGATACACTCTAATACAGCATCCAGGTTATCTACGGCGGCAATATCCCGGCTTAGGGCATAAAGTGCTGAAATGCTGTTTTCCCGCTGGCGTGAATAAGTTACTTGTCTTTTTAAGCGCAGAGAAAGAGTCCCAATAATTAATCCTACTAAAATAAAGATAGCAAAGCTGATTAGATAGCGGAGATCTGCTACCGTAATACTAAAAATAGGCGGCACAAAAAATATATCGAAAGTCAGTATCCCCAGCACCGCTGTCACAATAGCCGGATATGTTCCCCAGCGCGCCGCACTTATTAAGACCGGCAGGAGATAAAGCAGGGAAAT
Organism: Desulfosporosinus sp. Tol-M2; assembly: GCF_059735615.1. Classification (NCBI taxonomy): domain Bacteria; kingdom Bacillati; phylum Bacillota; class Clostridia; order Eubacteriales; family Desulfitobacteriaceae; genus Desulfosporosinus; species Desulfosporosinus sp. Tol-M2. The sequence continues at coordinate 25,551 of NZ_JCAIJG010000039.1, read as the reverse complement.
ATTAACGAGTCCGAGAAACGAACTAATCAGGGTAATTCCCCATGTCATAAGTATTACTATCAGGCTGGACGCTAAGTAAGGAAATACTGGGGATAAGCTCTTCCTTCTTTTAGTTCTTGTTCCGGCTTCATCCCGTTTTGTTCCTGCCTGATTACGGCTAAACTCCGCCTTTTGCCGACTTCCTGGGATAACATGAATACTGATTCCATGACTCTGCCGGATAACTTTGTCGACTATCGAGCCATGCATGATCTCCCGGAAGCGCGAATGCTCCGGTTTACCAATAATGATCTGCGAAACATTACGTTTTCTCGCCAGCTCCAGAATCTCTTCAACTACGTTATTCCCCGTTAGACCGATAATTTCAGCACCCAACTCCTCCGCTAAACGAAAATTTTGAGTCAGAGAGTCTTTTTCAGCTTCGCTAATGGGAAAACGTTGAAGGGTTTCGACATGCACGGCAAACCATTCTCCCTGTACCCGCTCCGCCATTCTTTTGGCAATCCGAATCAACTGCGTAGAGAAGGGACTGGCACTTATACAGACTAAAATCTTTTCGCCCGTTGGCCAGGGTCCGCCTATGCCGTGAACCTGCATATAGGATTCCAACTGACGGTCCACACGTTGGGCCGTATAGCGCAGGGCTAATTCTCGCAAAGCGTTAATATTTCCAGGTCGCAGGAATTTTTTTAACTCCGCTGCAGCCTGATCCGAAACATTAATCTTACCGTCTTGAAATCTTTGAATTAACTCTTCGGGTGGGATATCAATCAACTGAATTTGGAACGCTGTTTCTAAGACTTGATCGGGAACTGTCTCCCGCACCGTAACACCTGTAATCTGGGCAACAATATCCTTTAAGGTCTCTAGGTGTTGGATATTTACAGTGGTATAAACACTGATTCCCGCGGTTAGTAATTCCTGGACATCCATATAGCGTTTTTTATGCCGCGAACCTGGTATATTAGTGTGCGCCAATCCGTCGATCAAAACAATCTGCGGGCGGCGGGCTAAGACAGCATCTAAATCCAGCTCACCGACGATTCTGCCTTCATAAACCAGAGACCTTGCTGGAATAACCGTCAATTCCTTGAGCATTGCTTCGGTTTCCGCTCTCCCATGCGTCTCGATTTGACCCACAACTACATCCATGCCTTCCGATAGTCTACTCAGAGCAGCTTCTAACATCGCGTAAGTTTTTCCGACTCCTGAGGCAGCCCCTAAAAAAATTGTCAATTTCCCCGTCGCCATATAGTTCACCCTTACTGTGTCCTGTACATTTCGGCATAGTATTTTTTTCGGCATAGTCTTATATTTATATCCTGCGCGTTCTTCTTCCAAGGGATACCTTTCCAGACAAACGCTTCACGTAGAATATAGCCATATTATAGTCTATTACTCACTGAATAGGCATATAATAGGCGTCAAGAGCATAAAGATAATATAAAGAAAAAATAAATAATACCATAAGATATCATAAATTTACCATGAGAAACCATAAATATATAAGATACCATAAATATAACATAAGGATGCCCAAAACCAGAAAGCCTTTGTTTCCAGACTCGGAAGCAAAGGCTTTTGAATATTCAGCGGGTGAAGTTAAAGTTAGTTTTTTGGGTTAGCGTTTGCGTTAATCAATGCTGTTTCTTTCGGTACGGGATGGTAAGGTACACTTGTTACCAGAATACTTTTTCGGAAAAGCAGCATCAGTTTCATCAATTGTCCTGTTTGATTATGCAGAATGTTTTGCCATAATTTTTCCGGGACATATTCCGGGATCGCAATGGTTATGGTTTCAAAATTACTGTTCTTCTCAACTTTATCTACGTAATTCAACAAATCATGAACTGTTGCCCGATAAGGAGACTCAACAATTTCTAAAGGAATTTCCATATGCTGTTCCGACCAATGCCTTAAAAGTTTGGCCGTTCGAATTGGGTCCGAAGCAATATGCACAGCTGTAACCTGTGGGGTTAGAGCATACGCATATTTTAAAGTTTTCAAAACAATTAAGTTTAAGTCGTAAACCGGAACGATCACTTTATTACGATAGTCTGCAAGTTCAATTTGCGACCGGCGGCGTTTAATTTTCTTTACATGCCTGTGAAAATCGTCTGCGGCTTCCGGGGTAATCTCTAAATTTTGGATCTCCGTATGGTAGACATAATGGATCCCGCGGAACATCGAAACGAGGAGTGGCATAAGCACCAGAATAATCCAGGCTCCTTGCATAAACTTGGTCGTAATAAAGACCAGTAAAACCAGGAACGAAACGATCCCGCCAAAACAAAATATGACAAAATCCGACTGCCACCTTGCTCCTCTTTCCTGCCAAACATGCTTGGCCAGACCGGTACCGGTCAAGGTAAACGAAATAAACACGCCAATAGCGTAAAGAGGCAGCATCGTGTGGGTATCTCCGTGAAACACAATAATGAGCAGGCCGGAAACGAGGAATAACGTCCAAATACCGGCGCTGTAAACCAAGCGATCTCCCAAGTTCTTAAAATACCGCGGCGTGTAGCCATCGCGAGCCATTAAACTTAATAAGATCGGTAATCCGGCAAATGGGGTATTAGAGGCAATGATCAGAATGGCTGCGGCAGCTCCCATTAAGACAAAATAGGGAACCGTTTTCCCGAAAATTATCAGTCCTAACTGATTAAGGACGGTATTTCCTTGGGCCGGGACAATGTGGTAAGCACCCGCTAAATAGGTCAACCCGGTCAGCCCAAGAGCAACAATAACGGCTAAAACCAACAAGGTGCGGACAGCCCGCTGCTGAGAAGGCTTCTTGAACGCCGTAACCCCATTGCTCACCGCTTCAAACCCTGTCAAAGCCGTTGTTCCCCCGGCGAAAGCCCGCGCCAGGATAAACCAAGTCATTCCGCCGACAGAGGAAGCTGCAAGCTGCTCACTCGCAGCCGCCGTTGGGGTTACCCCATGAAGCAAAATCCCCACTAAGCCCGAACCGATCATCAGCGCTAAGGTCGCAATATAAAGGTACACCGGGATAGAAAATAAGCGGGCGGACTCTTTTAGGCCGCGCAAATTAATCCAGGCCATAAACATAATGATCAAACAGTCTGCCAAAACTTTGTGGGAGGGTAGGGCTAACCACGGAATAATTCCCGTTAAGTTTTCTATCGCCGAACTAACACTGACCGCTACCGTCAAAATATAGTCGAGTGTTAAACTTGCCCCGGCAATAAGTCCAAACCTTTCGCCGAGATAAGCTTTAGCGATCGTATAAGATCCCCCGCCTTCGGGGTATTTCCGGATCGTTTTGCGATAAACAAGGAAGATACTGATTACCAAGAGCACGATGACAAATGAAATCTTCAAAATATAGGCATATCCCAATGTTCCAAGCAAAAGCAGGACATACAAGATCTCATCCGGGGCATATCCCTCGGAAGAAATAATGTCTGCGCCAAAAATTGGAACCCCTCCGACAACACCGACTTTTGTCTCCTCGACATTTTTGGTCGCCAGGGGATGGCCGAAAATAAGCGTACGGAGTTTGAGGGAGAAAAGTTTATTGATATTGGCCATCAGAAACTGACGCCTTCCTTCTCATAACAGGATAAATAGACTAACTGCTTACTTTGCTGACGCTAAATCCTCTGAAGTCATTCTTCTTCCTTTATTTGGATACTAATAGATTTGCTTTTTTTCTGTTTAGATCCTCAAGGGAAAAATTTATTACCTGTCCTTTGAAAGGTATCTCTGATCCCAGCCAATCAATTTCTTTGCTGTCAAACGGTGCAGAATCTTGATAGACAACTTGAAGGTATGCTATCAATTTGTCAATTAACAATTCCCTGTCGGCAGCTATTCTAAAAATTTCAATAATTATGAAAATGTTAAGAAATGAAGCACTTAATAATAACCCCTGCATAAAGATGTTAAGCATGTTTATCCTCCTGAGTCTTCAACTTTAATTTATTCATAAAACTTACTTTTGGAGATGTGCTTGATTAAACAGAATGGTTAAGGCTATTTCATTCGGCGTTTTCTGGCGCTTAGCTCCTTCGACTAAGCTAATCATACGATCCAGGAAAGTTTCCCCCGGATTAACAGTGATCTTCACCTTGATCCAATCCGAAAGCACCTTAGTGCCTCCGGTTACGGCACTGCGGTCGCCGCCTGATTCGCGGATCACCGGAGCAGATTCACCGGTAACCGCACTTTCATCAACAGATGCAATGCCCTCCATGACTTCTCCATCACCGGGGATATACTCCCCTGTTTCAACCAGTACGATATCCCCCTTAACCAGTTTGGCGGCCGAAATGTGTTCTGTTTTTTCTCCGGTCACCTTTTTAGCGATCGTTTCACGCTTGGTTTTTCGAAGGGATTCAGCCTGGGCCTTTCCTCTTCCCTCAGCCAGGGCTTCGGCAAAGTTGGCAAAAAGGACGGTAATCCATAACCACGCCGTAATCTGCCCGTCAAACAAAAAGGTTTTCATCGGTCCGCCCATATCTCTAATAGTAAAGTAAGAAGTCAATACCGCTAAGAGCTCTACCACTAACATGACCGGATTAGTCCACAAAGCCCGAGGATTTAATTTTACAAAGGATTCTTTAATAGCCCTTGCCAAAATCGAACGGTTAATGCTTGAACTTGTACTCATAATTTGCTCACTCCTCCTAAAAGGCCTTGCCGGCCAGCATTAACAGGTGCTCGACAATGGGCCCCAGAGCCAGAGCTGGGAAAAATGTCAAGGCCCCCACTATTATTATAGATCTGTATCCCGTCAAAATGGTGTAAAAGAAACATTGAAAAACATAAACAAAACGTAAAGATTCACGGATGTCGACTATGCGATTAATTCCTTAATAAAGAGTTTATAGGATGTGTCTTGACGCAAATAATCTGCCTTAAGCGAACCTTAAGGCAGATTATTTTTGGCAGTTGTTCTGATTCTACACAAGCCTTAACAGAGGATTATTTCAAGAAGTTGCGATATTGAATGTAGGGCTTATCACACACCCTGACATTACTACTCTGTAGTTGACTGACTTCAAAGAACCTATATTATTCCACTCTAATAATTCTACATTTAACCTCATATCCTCCCAAGATAGCAAAAATAATCCAAGAAAACTCAAAAAGCTAGACCGTCAATAAAAGACGACCTATAAAATTCCGAATAATTTTCTTCACTCATTTAATTTGTGCAATTGCCTATATTAACGGTCGCGTTTGGATGAAGAAGTTGTACATTATAAATCGGAACTTATAGCTGATATATTTCCACGTACACCCTGTCACTCCGAACTCAAACCCGCTGATACTATGGCTTTCACTCAACCCCGATATTGCACTAATAAACACTCCGCGTTGCCTGAATTGCCATTATTGATATCAGCGTTTACGGGAACAGGTCAACTGTTTTTTAGCGCTTTCGCAGTATGTGAAACAAAACAACGATTTTAAGGTTCTCGAAAACAAGTCGAAAAGTCCAATAATATACAACATCAATACTACCGCCTCCGCATGCCCTGTCCGCAGGAACGGTTTGCCCCAAAAAACTTCAATGAAGTACCCCCAAACGTACATATTCCAGACGAACACATCCACACTCTGAATTACTTCATCTTCACCAATCGCGCGTATAAATCCGTTCTTCTCCTCCGGTCAGAGTTAACCTACGGAGTCAAAAGCTGCCAATATATATCAGCGATTTTGCACCTCGACATCCGCTGGGTTCATCGGCTTCACAAAAGAGCTTTGAATGAAGTCGATGCGATTCGCAGAGCCAAGCCATAACAAAACAGCCTCGCGGTTTTTTCTCCGCGAGGCCACTTTTATTCTTGCAACAGACTCAAATACTGTAAAAGTCTTTCTTTTACATACTCTCCGACCATATTCACCATCGGCGACACATCATTGTCCCGATAATAGCTGTCAAAACAGGTGTAATATTTTCTCTTGTCGGAAAATTTCACATCAATGGGCGGGTAGCCCGCCTGCATGAGCATGAGGTTCAATATCAACCGGCCGGTACGCCCGTTTCCATCGATGAACGGATGGATTCCCTCGAAATTCAGATGGAACAACGCCGCCGTTTCAATGATATGCCGGTTGTCACTGGACAACTCCGCGATCAACCGTTCCATCTGAACAGGAACAAGATAAGGTTGCGGGGGTTCATGATGTGCACCCATAATCTTCACCGGGATTTTCCTATACACTCCCTTGTCTACCGGTCTGTCAATCAGAACTAAAGCATGGATTTCACGAATAATCCGTTCCGAAACAGGAACCTTTTCACTGACAAGAGAAACAACATAAAGAAACGCATCGCGATGCCCCACCGCCTCCAGATGATCTTTGAGGGGTTTTTGGTCAATCGTCACGCCCTCCAAGGCAAGTGCAGTTTCCTGAAGTGTGAGCGTGTTACCCTCGATAGCATTTGAGTTGTAGGTAAATTCCACGAGAAATTCATCCTGCAAACGCTTTAATTCCCCGCTTGTCAAAGGGCGACGGCGGTCAAGCTCCGACTTCATCTCATCGAGAGTCGCAAAAAGTGCAGCGTATTGTTCCGGAATCTCCTTGCCGCGCAGACTGCGTCCATCAATTGGCTTCAGTGCATCCGTCGGAATAAGATAAGAACGTCTTTTTCTTACGACACCTTGTATCCGCCCCTCTTCACAAAGTACGCGAACACGGCGGTCAGATATGCCCCACCGCTCCGACGCCTGTTTTACCGTAATGTATTCCATCTCTTCACCTCCCGAGTCTTTTTTAGTATACCGCACGATCGGAATAATAACAACAATATTATTGTCAATATTACTTGTATCATTCCGATAAATTGAGACAGTTTTTTATTCACTCACTGCTTGATTCGCCACTCCAGACCATAGAAAGCCACATGATCCTAATGATATATTAGAATGACAAAATTGATTGGGCGCACGAGCCGTTGCGGACTACTGCAGCGGCTTTTTTCATACCTTCCAGACGAACACATCCACACCCTGAATTACTTCATTTTCTCCAATCGCTCGTATAAATCCGTTCTTTTCCCCCGGTTCCAGGAACCGGAGACTTTTTCCGACAGTTCGGGGGGTAGCGGCAGGGACTTCAGACTATTTTCCATATAAAGCTGATGAATCTCTTTCGAGCAGCTTTCGCACAGATAACAGTCTCCGCCCCAGGCGAAGCAACTGCGCATTTTTTGATAAATATCCTCGAATCTATCCGCCGCGATATTCCCAAAGGATATGTTCAGAAACTCACAGGGTTGCAAATCCCCCTTGGCATTGATATAAAATCGGTCTGTGCCTCCGGCCGTACAGCCGAAAACAGCTTTATCTTCTTCCATGATCTGGGCTGAGATTGCTGGATACTCCGAGAACTCTTCCTGCAAATTGTATTGGTTTACCTTAGTCATAATATAAGCCAGGTCCTCCGGGGTGAACTCAATATCTCCTTTAGCCAGCCAACCTCCCGCCGGTTTGGGCTTAATCATCTGGATCAGACAGGCCTTGAAGTCCCTTGCCGTCTCCATAATCCTTTCAAAAGTGCCGTCATAAAAGTCGTCTCGCATCATACAGGTATTAAAAGCCACGGCCAAGCCTGCTGCATGACACATCTTAACCCCGGCCTCCATAGCATTCCAGGCGGAAGTATTCCCCATAAATTGGTTGAAAGCATCGGCATCAGGGCTGTGCAGGGAAAACATAATGGCTATCACATTCATTTCTTTAAGTTCCGCAAGCCTTTCCGTAGTCATCCCAGCCCCTGTGGAATTTATCCAGATTTCCGACCTGGCATCAATGACTGCACAAAGCCTCTTCAAGCGATCATAGGTTAAAAAGGGCTCTCCGCCCTCAATATTAATAAAAGCAATCCCCATCTCCTGCAGCTTTCTGACGATTCTGATCAAAGTCTCTATATCGACATCCTTGCCCTTATCAAGTTTCTGATAACAGTAATTGCAATGATAAGGGCAGGCGGATGTAATCGATAACAGGACCGTAGTACAGGGCATTTTTTCTGAGAATTGACTAAATTTCTGACAGGCCGTGTAAAAGGCCTGGGATGGAAAACCCGGTATATAAAGTCCTAATCTGGTTTGGCCGTTGATTTTGACAAATTTATTGTGCCGCATCCTGGACAGAAAAAGTAACAGCCTTTTGAATAAAAGAATAAACCTTTTGAAAGAAATATCACCTTTCCAAAGCAGCGGGATATAGTGAAAAAAGATGCTTATTTTCAGTTTCAGGTTAAAGACAGTTTTCTTCCTGCCGGTAATATTACTTACCTTAATCAACTGGCAACCCTCTTTCAAATAAGACCTTGTTCTTGATACCATAAGACAGTTCGTTTGATACCTTCCTCCAGACTGATGGAGTTTCCGAACCCGAGAATTTGCCTGGCCTTCTCCACTGAAAATTCCAGATTGTCATAGAACATGTTTACCCTTCCCCGGGTCAGAATCGGAGGTCTGTAAGAATTAACCAGAGTGTAAAAGAGTTCCATGAGCAAGGCGATGGGATAGATCAGAACCTTGGGGAGATTCCCCGGCTTTCTTAATCCTGCTTCAGAACATAACAATCCATAAATTTTGTCCATGCTTTCAACCTGTTCATTACCGATTAGTATACAGTTAAGACCTGCCAGCTGTTTTGTATAAGCCAGGACGTAAGCCCTGGCAAGGTCTCCGGCATAGATAACATGAAATTTGTTATGCTTAGCTCCCGGCACATAGGGAATTCCCGCCTTGACAGTCTTGAGGTATTCATAAAATCCTCCGTTCAATTCCCCCTCACCATAAACCCAAACAGGCTCCAAAATAGTCAGGTTCAAATCATGCGTTGCGGCAATGGTTAGGGCCTCTTTTTTGGCCAGGGCTTTGGTATCACGATAGTAATTCAACTTGCAGGGGAAAAGACCGTCTCCGAAGTACCGGTAATGAGCATTATAGGGTGAATTTTCGTTCTTTACGGTAGAATTGTTCTCTTCTCCGTAAACGGAATTGGACCCTGTTAGAAGGATGTTTTTAATCCCCGTTTGAACACAGGCAGTCAGTACATTGCCTGTGCCTGTTACATTCGTCTGATAAAACTCTTCATAATCCCCCCAGTCGGATACTTTGGCGGCATTATGAATAACCCAGTCATAGCCGGTGAAAGCCCCGGTCAAGTCCCCGGTGTTCCTGATATCACCGGTTCTATACTCTACCGGCAGGTCCTCAAGGTTGGCAAGGCTGCTGGATTTTCTGACTAGACAACCAACCCTGACCTGGTTTGCACAGAAAGCCCTGGTAATATGGCTGCCAATAAATCCTGTCGCTCCCGTAATCATGACCTTATTCATGGTCCTCATACCTCTTCAGCAGGATCAAGGCATTATGCCCCCCAAAGCCGTAGGAAGCGGATAAAGCATAGTCAATTGGAGCCGTCAGGGTCTCCAGGGGCAGATTCAGATTCTCCAATGGATCGGTCGTGATGTTCCCATGGATTCTGGATTTTTTTATTGAAAGGGCTACTACAGCAACCTCAATCGCACCGCTGGCGCCAATGCTGTGCCCAAGAATACCTTTGGTGGAATTGATATACGGTTGAGCACCGGCAGCCCCAAAGATCCATTGGATTACTTTGGCCTCAATGTCATCATTGGCAATTGTCGCCGTACCATGGGCATTGAGATAGTCCACTTTGATCCCACCAGTGATCTTCTGAAACAGACTGGTGATACTGTCCCCGGAAGGATCCATCTGGACAATGCTGTAAGCATCGCTGCAAGCTTCATACCCAACAATCTCCGCATAAATGCCGGCCCCCCTTTTCCGAGCCCTTGCCAGCTCTTCCAGGACCAAAACACAACCGGCGCCTTCATTGAATAAAAACCCGCTTCTCTGCCGGGAAAAAGGCAGGGGTCTTCCGTCCTTTGCCCTGGTAAGGGCAGACAGCATGTCAAACCCTCTCATAATCGCCCCATGCTTTTCTGCCAGGACTTCAACTCCACCCGCCAGGATCACATCACATCTGCCGGATAGAATAGTTTCGTAGGCCTCTCCAATGGCATAGCTTCCCGAGGCACAAGCAGTATTGAGAGTATAACTGAACCCTTTAAGGCCGAAAAGTATCGATATCCAAGCTGCCGGCGCATTGGTCATCAGCTTAGGAATTACCATTCTGTTGAAATGAGGTTTATTAGGGTTAGGATTGGGATTGAGATTAGGATTGAGATTAGGATTAGGATTAGGATTAGGATTGGAATTAGAATTAGAATTAGGATTGGAATTAGAATTAAGATTAGATCCGGATCTACAGTCAGACTCAGCCGCCGATTTGTCCGTCCCGGCAATATGAGCGGCGTAGGATTCCAGCGCTGTCTGCAGGCTGCTCATGCCAGTACCGATTATAATGCCGCAGTTTTCCAGGCCCTCAACCTGCAGGTATTTTTCAGTATTACTAATCTGAAACCCCGCATCCTCCAAAGCCAGCTTCGTGCATAATACCGAGAGTCGCGAGGATTCTTCCATCATCCCTTCAACTGATTTATGGATTCCTATGTCGGTCAAGGTAAATTCCGGCTTGGGTACGAAATAGCGGGATTTGAACTTATAATTATGTTCATAACTGCTCGGTATCTCTGCTATGCACGGTTTTAAACCATAAAGGCCTGCGGAGAAATCCTTTTTACCAATCCCTATGGCTGTGGCCGGTCCTAGCCCGGTAATAACAACTCTTCGTTTCACATTGCCCTCCCTTAAAAAAATTTACCACAGCTCGCAAATATGCTTTGGGCTCTGGGAAATCCCTGGCGCATAGATCGTAGGTTACCAAGTTAATTTCCCTGCCCCCGTTCCTAAGCACTTTACTTCCCTGTTCTATTACTTCACCAATTTTATAAAACTTCAGCTTCTTCTCCCGGACTTCATTTATAAACTCTTCTTCAGCCTCTTTACTTAGGGTAAAAAGCAATTCATACTCCCCGCATTCCCCTAAGAACAGCATTTCTTTGGGTACGTTAAGGGCTTTGGCCAGTAATAACCCACTTTTCACATAGGGCAGGCTGCCCACGACAAAACCTATCCTGCTCATCTCAGAAATAGCGCTGAGAGCATTAAATACTCCATCACTGGTATCGATGCAGCAGCAGCTGTGTTGTTTTATTACCTCTGCCTCTTTGCTTCTCAGCTGGAAATAATTTTTCCAACTCCCCGTTAAATATTTGACTAATGGGTTTTCGGCGTAGAGAACTAAGGCGGCTTGAACATTGCCGCTGCCGATTGGGCCGGTAATAAAAATACCGTCGCCAATCTTTGCCCCACTCCTTAACATGGGCGGTCCCTCCAGATCCCCGATGACCGAACCTGTATAACGCCAGCTTTTGGAAGTTCCAAAATCCCCGCCAATAAAAGCTGCCCCCGCTTCTTTTAGGACCTCTGCAATTCCAAGAGACAATTTTTCAACATAGTCCTTCGTCCAGGAATCTTGCATAACCAGACTGTGAGCATAATACTTAGGTTTTCCCCCCGAGGCCAGGATGTCGCTGATACTGCCTACTGCCATATTCCAGCCTAGAACATAGGGGTCCTCATCCCGCAAGAGGTCTTCTTCCGAAAACTCGTCCAGATTGTAGAGCAGACTTTTGCCATGAAAATCGACTATTTCCGAGTCGGCTTCAAAAAGCTTATTCAGCTGACCGGCACTTCTGGGCAGATGCTTATGGATAACCTCAATCATTTCATGTTCTTTACTCATCCTGAACCTCACAGATCAGGTCTAAGTGGTCCCGGGCGGTTTCAATCACACAAGGAAGAAATCCTCTGGGATCACCATCAAACTCCAATTCCGGATTTCTCCTATTGCCGTACACTTCTATCGATGAAGCATATTGCAGGGACATCGTCTTATTATTAGAAAACCGCTTCCCGCTGTATATTTTTCTCAGGACACCGGCCCAATCAGCAAACCCCAGATCCTTGATTATCAGGGTATAAAAACGGCTGTCTCCGGGAGTTAACTGGTTTTTTACCTTAATTCCCGAGGCTATGTAAGTTGTCTTTCCCACGGCGATATTGTAAACATTTCCGAGAACCTGTTTCTGTCCGTCAAAACTAACGGAGTAGTTACCGGGTTGATACTTTAGCAGAGTTATAATCAGGGAGACAAACGTCCCCGCGAAATCCCCGATATAGTTTCTGATCCCGCTGTTCGCATTTCTGGCCACGGAGGCCCCCAGACCGATATTGGCACAACAGGCAAAATAGCTGGTTTGTATATGTTCGTTTTCCATACTTAGTGGCAGACCATCCAACCCCTTGTCATAAACACTGGTATAGGTTATTTTTCCTAGGGGAATTTTCCCACTCTTTCCAGCAAGAACCGTCTTCAGAGCCTGCTCGATGTCCAGAGGTACATTATAGCTCTTGCATAAATCAGGGCTGGTACCGGTATGAATTACACCCAACTTGGAACTGGAAATCCTACTGCCCAAGGGGTCATAAAATCCGTTGATGACCCTGTTAATCGTTCCGTCTCCCCCCACAGCGACTATTGTATCATAGCCCTTAATATTTCCCTCGACGGATAGGGTATAGGCATCTTCCATGGTGTCTGTCAACTTATAGTCAAACTCAAGCCTATTTTTATGAAAAATGGCCAGGATTTTCTTAACCTTGTCCCTGCTTCCCCCTCCGGAACCGGGATTCATTATTAAGAAATATCTCATGGGCGTCCAATCCTTTTAATTATTTCCACAGCTTCTGCAACCGTATCCTGGGTGAGATTGGCTCCGGCAATCAGCCTAACCCGTCCTTCACCTATTGGAACAGAGGGTTCAATAAAAGGAGTGGAAAGAATCCCCTTTTCATAAAGCTTTTTGGCAAGGATAAACGTAGCTTCTTTACTTCCGGATTGAATGGAATTAATAGGAGCCGCACCTGGTACCACAGTAAATCCCCCCTCAACAAGGCTTTTATATATTTCCTGTTGATAGGTTACCAGCCTACCCTTAATCACCTCGAATTCAGATTGAATAATATCCAGAACTGCCCCGATACCCGCCAGAACTGCAGGGGTTAAGGCTGTAGAATAAACCAGGTGCGAGCAGTAATATTTAAGATAGTCTATCAGCCCTTTTTCTCCGCTGATCATCCCGCCGGAGTTGGCCATTGCCTTTCCTAAGGACGCCGTATAAATCCCCCGGTATCCTTGGATTCCCTGCTCCTCAAGGATTCCCTGGCCCGATTTCCCCAGCACTCCAATACCGTGAGAATCATCGATCACCGGCATAGCCTGATAGTTCTCACACAATTGCACGATTTCCTTAAAAGGGGCAATACTGCCCTCCGTCGAAAACACAGACTCGGTCACGACAAAGACCTGCCGGTATCCCGTGGAACGCTGTAGAATCCCTTCCAGATGCTCCAGATTATTATGCAGAAAGGGCCGGATTTTACATGCGGCGGATTTAATTCCCTGGATCAAGGAAGAATGGGCAAACCGGTCAACTACAATCAGGTCTTGGGGACCGGCAATGGAACTAAATAAGCCATTATTAGCCTGGTAACACGAAGGGAGGATGATGGTCTCCTCCAGCCCGACAAAACCGGATAACTTTTCCGCCAGTCTTTGGTACAAATCGATGTATCCTGTGGCGATGGGCGTGCCGCAGAGAGATACCCCATACTTGTGGACAGCCCCCACAGCAGCCCCTTTCACCCTGCCGTCTGCAGCTAAGCCCAGATAGTTGTTGGAGGCCAGGTCAATTATCTCATGTCCGTTCACCAGTATTTTACCATCCAATCCGGAATCGATTATTTGGTAATAGGGGTTATGGCCCACAACCTCGGCAAGGCTCTCATCCAAGCTAAACCGGCTATAGAAATCTCTCAGAACCATACTATTCTCTTGGTTAAACCCCTGGCTTTTAGTTTTTCAACAATATCATTGACGGTAACTACATCGAGAAATTCATCTTCATCAATCGTGATAGAAAATTCATCCTCCAGGTCCCCAATAATCATCAGGAAGTCTATTGAATCCACATTTAAGTCTTCACGCAAACGGCTCTCCAGGGTTATTTTCTTAGATGTTTTGTTGCTGATAACATGCTTCAAGGTTAAAATTACGCGATTTTCCATTTTGTTCACGCCTTTCTTCTACAAATCAAAATCATTTCTATAACACCGTGTGGGTTGGTCGGAATCACACATAATGGCACAAATATTGCAATTTATACATTTGGCAGAATAGTTCCTGTCATGCTCAAGCTTTTCTGCCAGGTCCGGTTCACAAATAAAGGGTCTGCACATACTGATAAAATCAATTACGCCATTTTCTAAACACCTCCTCATTTCTTCTCCCTTCCGGAAACCACCGACACTAATGATCGGAATGCCGGTTAATGATTTAGCTAGTTCCGCATACTTAAGATTATAAGCAGGTGTAAAAGGTTTTAGTTTTCTCCTCATTAAGCAGTAGATCAGGGCATTATAAAGCATTTTAGTAATCCCGTTGTTGGCTTTGAATACAGGGTTATGCTTTATAACCACTTTATGGGGTATCTCTCCACGAAAGATATTCAGGGCATTATCCATCGTCCCATAACTGATTTCTATGCCATCAACTTTTTGGACATCAAGGAATTGTATAAGGCTGACAAATTGCTCGGTGGTAAATCTGGTAAAATAGTCATCACTCCCGCTTGCCTTGACCAGTAGGGCAAAATCCTGTCCACACTTCTTCCTGATCTGATCGATAACCAGACCTAAGAATCTCGTGCCTATCCTGCTCTTAGCATCAATGCCAAACTCATCGTTTCTCCTGTTGATAGTCGGCAGCAGAAACTGGTGGATAAGGTAGCCATGTGCAGCATGAACCTGCACACCGTCAAATCCGGCTGCTTGAGCATAGCTCGCTGCTTCTGCAAACCGCTTGATTAGTAAATACACCTGTTCTGTCGACAGCACCCGTGGAGAACCCCCAAAATATAAGGATTTTTTCTTGGACACCCCCCAGATATCCTGTCCTGTTTCCTTTTTCCTAGTCTGTCTTCCGGTGTGGGCCAACTGCATAAAAATCTTACAGTCGTATTTGTGGACCTCATCAGTTACTGGCAAAAGATATTCAACCATTTCCTGACGATCTATGCCGACCTGACCCGGATGCATCGCTCTTCCATCCGGAGAGATATACACAAAGCCTGTAATTATCCCTCCCACGCTTCCTGATGCTAATTCTTTATACAAAAGTCGATATTCTTGTAGCGGATGACCCTGCTGATCAGCCATTCCCTCGAAGGTTGCCGAGCGGATAATCCTGTTTTTCAACCGGCAGGAACCTATCAATGCTGGTTCAAATAATTTCATAACAACCCTCCAATTCGAGGTACGAAATGCGAGGTTCGAGGTTCGAAGTCCGAAGTCCGAAGTCCGAAGCCCGAGGTGCGAAGTCCGAAGTGCGAAGTCCGAAGTACGAAATCCGAAATGCGAAGTCCTAAGTGCGAAGTCCTAAGTCCGAAGTGCGAAGTGCGAAGTCCGAAGTGCGGGGTCCGAAGTTCGGAGTGCGAAGTCCGAAGTGCGAGGTCCGAAGTTCGGAGTCCGAAGTTCGGAGTAATTTCAAGTTTCAAATATGCGCTCAGCCCTTGGATAAGTTCAACTGAACTCCAACTGAAGCAACTCTTCCTTTATGCTTGTGGATCGGTGTGCAGGTCAAATAAGAATCCGACAAACATATAGGATACTAAAAAAAGAATCATTGCCAGTTCGGTATTGAATAAAGCGATGAGGGTTGCCTGGCCGCAGATACAGGCCCGAAAATTAGCCACCAGAGAATAATAAGTTCTCTCGCCCCGGGGGTTTTTAAAGTAAAGATATCCCGTCCACAATTCTAGAAAAACTGTTAATCCGGCGAGGATGAGGAACATAGTGTTAACCCTGGCTTCAATAAAATGATTTAAATAAAGCAGCGCAAAGATCCCCGCAGGGAAAAAAGCGGTGAGCGCCGCAAGATAGCGGGATTTTTCAATCCCCAGCAAGACTATGATCGTTCGTTTATTTGCGGCCTTATCCCCTTCATAGTCTTTAAAATATGTATAAAAAGTCATCAGACCGTTCATTACGGCTACCAGGATCAGTACCGAAACCCGGCTGGACGTAAAATAGGGGGGCACTGTTGGACCCGCTGCCAGAAACCCGAAGGCAGTACACATGGAAATCATCAGCCCAAAGACAATATTTCCAAGAATACCGTAACCCTTGGCGTATTCATATAAAATGTTAAAAACGATTCCCAGGATTATGGGAATAAGGGCAATTGGTTCCAGATATGTGTATGTAATCAGTAACGTCATGGTCAGCAGGACTCCCGTTAAAGCGAGGGCTTTTCCGGGATCCAGTTCACCGGTAACCATGGGCCGGTGCGGAGCGTTGATCCTGTCCTCTTGCAAGCCCAGGTAGTCATTAATAATCTGGTTAATACCCCAACTGAGAAAAAGCATGATCAGTACTAACGCTTTTTTTTCTGTTGTTGGAACCAGTTCAACTGTCTGAAAGGGAGATTTGGCAATGTATTCGTAAAATGCCATCCCCATCCAACCTGCAATCCCTGTTACAAAAGCGTAATAAAGCCTCATTGATTTGAGATAAGCCTTAATAAATTTCAGCACTTCATTAAACCCCACAATCTTCTGAAAGCTCCTGCAGTCTCTTTTTGATATATTCATAATCAAAGGAAGAACAAATTCTTCTATCCTGATCATCTAGAATCCGATAGTGTTCGGAAATTATATTCTGCTGGATTCTAAATTCATCAGTTGACTTAATATTTATCCACCATACTTTTCCCCCCAGAGTTTTTTCGTTACTTTCATAATCGGTAAAGGCTAAAGAAAGTATAATATCTTGAGGATCTCCTCCAAAGGTCAGCTCCAGGACCTCACTATTCCTAAAAACTGTACACAAAGATACGGCACCTGCCCAGCCAAGGGTAGACCGGCCTTTTTCAATCTGAACCAGAGTCTTCTTGGATATACCCAGTATTTCAGCCATTTTATCCTGTGTATAGTCACTTTCAATGCGGATGAGTTTTAATTTTTCAGAGGCTATTTTTATAAAATCAACCCTTGTCATAAGAAGCAACACCCCCCTCCTAGTGTAATTATACACCATTTGTGTTATTTGTAAATGCCAAATTATATCTGTCGCCATATCTATAGAAATTATTCTCCGCAGAAAAAAGCGAATGGCTTTTACCAATCGCTTTTAGTTGCCCGAAACAATAACAACTTCTTATTTCGTTCCAGTATAAACCAAGACTGCATCTCGCAAAAATGCTGCCGTTCCAGGTTGTTTCTCGTCATAATATGCGGTAAATCTTGGATCATCAACATACATTTGAGCCACACCCGCATGCGCTTCCTTCGAGTAGCTATCCCAATAATAGCATAGGTACCGATGATGTAAATCTACTGCTTTTTGGGCTAATTCGCCGGCGGGATCGCCCGTTATAAACGCGGCACGAAGGGTTTCAAGAACCTCCGTCGCAAGCTTCGTCACCTCATCATATTGCTCTTGCGACATTCCTTGGACTTTTTGATTGGACTTGTTCACTGTCTCATCACCATATTTTTCGCGAATTTCCTTACCATAATTCGCTTCATTGTCAGCCACTAATTTTTGCAGCATTATTAAACCCCCCAAGAAGCCCTCAAACTTACGATTTAACAATCTGTCCATCTCCATAAACCATATACTTAATCGTGGTTAATTCCTTCAGCCCCATTGGGCCACGGGCATGCAATTTTTGCGTACTAATCCCGATTTCCGCTCCAAAGCCAAAACGCCCGCCGTCCGTAAAACGAGTCGAGGCATTGACATAAACTGCGGCAGCATCAATTTCCCTTAGAAATCGCTGGGCTCTGGAATAATTCTCAGTAATGATAGTTTCCGAATGCTTCGTGTTGTATTGATAAATGTGATCCAGTGCCCCATCAAGGTCTGACACAACTTTTACGCTCAAAATTAAGTCCAGATGTTCCGCCACCCAGTCCTCCTCAACTGCCGGGACGGCATAAGGTAAGATGGCGCACGTTTTTGGGCATCCTCTTATTTCGACCTGATGTCGCTTGAGCTCTTCCCCGATCAAGGGAAGATAGTCTTCAGCAATCGCTCCATCGACAAGCAGAGTTTCCAGGGCATTACAGACCCCGGGGTTTTGAGTCTTCGCATTAACGACGATTGGAATGGCCTTTTCGTAATCAGCATCTCGGTCAACAAACGCATGACACATACCAGTCCCGGTTTCAATCACTGGAACGGTGGCATTTTGCACCACGGTCTGTATCAGCCCAGCTCCCCCTCTTGGGATAATGACATCCACATAATCATTCAAACGCATCAGTTGTTGGACCCATTCTCGACCGGTCTCTGTAATCAGTTGGATACATCCCGACGGCAAGCCACTCTCTTCAGCGGCTTCCGCAATCACGTCGGCAAGAATTTTATTACTCTCTAAGGCCTCGGAGCCGCCCCTCAGGATCACAACATTACCGGATTTTAAACACAGGGCAGCCGCATCGACGGTCACATTGGGGCGAGCTTCATAAATCATCGCCACCACCCCCAGCGGAACACGCGTCTGCTGAATACGCAGTCCATTCGGGCGCGTCCATACTTCCCCTTCTCCCACGGGATCCCGTAAGGCAACCACTTCTTTCAGGGATTGACTGATTTGCGCAATGCTCACCGAGGTCAGCCTTAAACGATTGACGAGACTTTTCTTGAGTCCTTTCTCTTCTGCCGCTTGGACATCGAGGCTATTAGCCTTCAGGATCTCTTGCTCATTTTTCAAAAGGGCCTCAGCCATAGCAAGTAAGGCCTTGTTTTTTGACTCGGTACTTGCAAAAGCCAACTGACGAGCCGCTTGCTTGGCTCTGTTACCAATCTCCAGTAATTCCGGGTGAACCACCACAATTCCCTCCCCATCTTTTGTTTTACTTTAGTAAACTACAGTATCGTGCATATCACCTTATTTTTCAGAAACATATGGTTCATAGTCAATTAGGTTTTCTAGGATCGGCTTAAGCCCACACACGCTGCAATTTATCCGGGCTGCGATCTTTACTTTCCTGAATTCCATATCCAAGGCATCAAATACCAATAATTTTCCCGTTAAGAGTTCCCCTATACCAAGAAGATATTTGATAGCCTCAGTTGCCTGAATACTACCGATGATACCAGGTAAAACACCTAGAACCCCTTTCCCTTCAATATCGGGAGACGCTTTGGTCGATGGGGGATTTATAAAAGCGCACCGATAGCAAGGACCTTTGCTCGGAACATAAGTCATCGTCTGCCCATAAAGCTTACTAATTCCCCCATGGGAAAAGGGCTTTTGCAAGAGCACGCAGGCATCGTTAATCAGAAATTTTGTTGGGAAACTATCCGTCGCTTCAATCACAAAATCATAGTCCCTATCATTAATGATGTCCGTTATATTGGCTGAACTAACCCCATCTTCATAAGTTACAACCTCGACATCGGGATTCAAATTATTAATTGTTTCTTTTCCCGATCTGACTTTAAGCCTGCCAACATCTTTATTGGTGTGAATAATCTGTCTTTGCAGATTAGATAGTTCAACAACATCCGGATCAACAAGTCCGATCGTTCCTACACCCACAGCCGCAAGATACAGGGCAACCGGTGAACCAAGCCCTCCCGTTCCTATAACAAGAACTTTAGCCTCCAGAAGTTTTAATTGCCCTTTAGTACCTACCTCTTTTAAGAGGATGTTTCTCGAATACCTTTCAAGTTGCTCGTTAGTCAATGTCATGCTTCTGCTTCCCCCTTGGTTTCTAAATACTAAACCAATCACTCATTTTAGTACTTTCTCTTTGCCGACCGTGAGTAGCTCATCGCCCCTAAAAGAAAAGAAAATATAATTTAACAATTATTATGGTTAAATTATATCATATAATTAACGTCGAGTTAGGGTTCTATGTCACAATTTCAATATCACCCCGCATCCTTCAGGGTAGAATAAGTTAAACATTTGATGTTCACACTAAGACGAGGAGTGATGTCAAATGCATACGCTTTGGAAAGGCTCCATTAGTTTTGGTTTAGTTAATGTTCCTGTCAAAATGCATGCCGCCACAGAATCCCAGGATTTTCAATTTAATTTTCTCCATAAAGAGTGCCACCACAGGATCCGTTCGATCAAGAAATGCCCTTCCTGCGATCGGGAAGTTGAGCCCGCAGATTTAGTTAAGGGATATGAATACGAAAAGGATCGCTACGTTGTTATAAATGATGCAGACCTTGCGTCTTTGGAACAACCCATGAGTCGATCAATTGATATTCTCGATTTTATTGACTTAAAAGAAATAGATCCGATATATTATCAAAAATCGTATTATCTGTCCCCTGAAGAACCAGCCCAGAAGGCTTATCGTTTACTTTGTCAAGCAATGGAAGAGAGTGGTAAAGTCGCCTTGGCACATGTTACTATGCGCTCCAAACAGCATTTAGCCTGTCTACGTGTTTTTGAACAAGGCCTTGTGATGGAAACGATGCACTACCCTAAGGAAATCCGCCATATGGATGCGGTTTGGGAGCGTGTAGTTCCGACGGAGGCAGAATTGACAATGGCTCGTCAATTAATTGATAATTTAGCCCGTCCGTTTGAACCTGAGAAATACCACGATCAGTTACATGAACAAATGGCCCAATTAATTGAAAGCAGAGTAACCGGTGCGAACTTTAAAGTGGAGGCCCCCACAAAGGGTCCGAAAGTAGTCGATCTTATGGAAGCTTTGCGGGCAAGTATTGAGCTGACAGAAAAAGAAAAAGGGAAATTAGAAAAACCGGAATCCACCTTGACCCCTCGAAAAAGGACATCCCAACGTGCGAAAGAAGCATAGGCATGATAGAACTACAATTTCCCGTTGAGGTTATTCTACATTATTTCACCTAATCTATCCCCCGTTTTGTAATAGAGGGCGAGTTGTTAAGAAACAATAAATCGGCTTCCCGTGAGATACGGCATCATGGCATGCATTGCAGGAGATACATTTTGCCTTTTTATGCTCATTTATTTTCCAATCTTTGATGAGGTGAGGTTCACAAATCAGCGGCCGACTTAATGCTACGAAATCCGCCTCTTGATTTTGCACAATCTCCTTCATAAGTGCCAGGGTTCTTAAACCACCAACCATTATGATGGGAATATTTATTTGGCCTTTGATTTCCCGGCACAAATCACGGAAGTATGCCTCTTTGTCAAGGGAATTAATATTAGCTTTGAATTCGGTTTCTTCAATGCATTTTCCCCTTAAACCCTGGCTGATTTCCAAAGCATCAAAACCAACGTTGGCTAATAATTCGGCAGCTTGTTTTCCCTCATTGAATTCCAGCCCACCCCTAAAACCATCCTGGACTCCTATTTTAATTAGTATGGGATAGTCTGAGCCAACTTTTTTCCTGATGCCTTTATATATTTCCGAATGAAGCCGCAGACGATTTCCGAGACTGCCACCCCATTGATCCTGTCTGCGGTTTGTATACGGGGAAAGGAATTGACTCAATAGATAACCATGAGCGCCATGGATTTGTACGGCATCAAACCCAGCTTCCTTGGCTCTTCTTGCTCCATCGCCAAAGGCCTGAATAACTTCCCAAATATCACTTTCAGTCATTGCTCGATATTCACCTGTGTAGTAGGGATCATTTTCAATAACGGATGGTGCCAAGGGAAGTAAATTCATATTTTTAACATTTTTAGCCTCCTTTCCGCCATGAAATAGTTGCACAGCAATTTTGGCGCCACGCTCATGAACTGCATTGGTAATTTTTTTGAAACCGGCAATGTATTCATCCCCCGCAAGGGAGTTCTGAAACCGTGATACTTGTCCATTATGATGAACGCAGGTTATGCCAAAGATGATTAAACCTACTCCCCCCTCAGCAAGAACTGAATTATACTTAATTTGGGCATCAGAAACCTGACCGTTTACATCCGCAAGTCTGTCGTATGTAGCTGACCTTACAAATCGGTTCCTTATCACTAAATTTTTAAGGTGAACAGGTTCAAATATCTTATTCATAGCGTGTATCTCCTGTCTTTTCTTGAAGCTATCCCGGATACATCATATTTTCTGTGGACATCCTCGAATTTTTTTCCCGAATCGGGGAAACATATCTTTAGCCAAATAATGCAAAGGAGATGGATAAAAGATGGACCGAGTCAAGGGCAAAATAATGAGCAAAGATGCTTTTCTCCAAAATATCCCTTACACTAAAGAACCCTATGAAGGAATTCTGGTCAGCGCAGATACCCAGAATAATCAATATAAGATTGCGGTGCAGCTAAGTGAAAATCAAGTGTTGGTAGTAGATCAGGTAAAGGATAGTGAAGTTAAAGAAAGATTACTTGAATGGATACCGCGAGTCAATGATATTCAGATCCAATACGGTGTTAATAATGATCCGGAGAACTATTCATAGTATTGTTAGCAGTACCAACGCCCTCCTACGAATAATCAACGTGGAGGGTAATTTTTTTTATCCTTATTAAAAAGCGGATCAAGAACATTACCAAACAAGACTATTATTTCGTCGATTGACATGTATCGCAGAAAGCTGCGTATGTCTTTTCCTCCTGCATATAGCCTGCACTCCATTCGGCCAACTTCACCAAGGGTGGGATAATACTTTTGCCCTTGTCAGTCAGTGTGTATTCAACTCTGGGCGGAACTTCATTGTACTGTTCACGATGGATAATACCAGATGATTCCAATTCTTTTAGCGACTGCGACAACATCATATTTGTTACACCCATCAGCTTACGCTTGATACTGCTGTACCTTGTCGGCAGTCCGCTGGCAAGCATACAGATTATTGGCAACTTCCACTTACCACCTACAACATCTATAGCATAGCGGATCGGGCAAAGTAGATTCTCTCCAGCATATGTTTCATTCATAACCTTCTCGCTCATGTATAGTCTCCTTTAACTTGGTATGGTATTTCATACTTTATCATTATTATCTGCGTACTTGCATTGAACTGATTTTATAATATAATCATACCATAAAGCTTATCAAGAAACAAAATATAATTGTAAAGGAGCCATTTACGATGAAAGAGGATTTTATGAAGATCGCCATCGTTTATTACAGCAAGACTGGAAATACCAAAAAGGTAGCAGAACTCATTGCGGAGGGTGCAAACACAAATGAAAATGTCGAAGCAAAATATATGTCTATTGAAGAAGTTGATAAAGAATTCTTAATGGAGGCCAAAACAGTTATTTTTGGGACCCCAACTATTTATGGCACCTATTCATGGCAAATAAAACAATGGTTGGATACGGCAAGAAGTGTCAAGTTAGGCGGAAAACTAGGGGCCGTTTTTGCTACAGCAAGTTTTGTCGGTGGTGGAGCAGAGTTGGCAGAGTTAGCATTAATTGCAGAGTTGTTGGTAGTAGGGATGTTGGTCTATTCGTCTGGTGTTGCTGAGGGACAGCCTTTTATTCACTATGGTCCTGTGTGCATTCAAGAAGGGGATGAAGGCCAGAAAGAAAGGGCAAGAATATTTGGTGAAAGGATAGCTAAAAAGACAGTTGAACTGTTCAATTAACTACCTATGTCAAATAAACATAGGTAGTTTTAAGCTTACTTAATAATTCTAACTTTCAATACCCCTTCAATTGCTTCAAGCTTCTGAACAATTTCCGGGGTTGCAGGGGCTTCAATATCGAGCATGGTATATGCCCACTGTCCTCTGCTCTTATTGATCATGTCCGGGATATTGATGTTTTCTTTCGCAAAAACTGATGTAAGTTGGCTTAGCATGTTAGGAATATTACTATTATTTATGGCAACCCGTCCGACTTGGGTACATACCCCCATGTCACAGTCTGGATAGTTTACTGAATTTTTGATATTTCCATTTTCAAGATAGTCCATTAATTGTGTAACTGCCATAACTGCGCAGTTTTCTTCTGATTCATTAGTAGAAGCTCCTAAGTGAGGAATTGCGATAACACCTTTCACCCCTGCTATCTTTGCAGTAGGGAAATCTGTTACATATTTGTTAACTTTTCCAGACTCTAATGCTTCTATCATGTCGTCATCATTGACGAGAGAATCTCTTGAAAAGTTCAGTACTCTAACTCCATCCTTCATGATAGCAAAAGCTTCTTTATTAAGCATTCCCTTAGTTGAATCCATTTGAGGTACATGTATCGTAATAAAATCACATTCTCTATATATTTCCTCTAAAGACTTACAATGCTTAATATCCCTTGAAAGATTCCAGGCTGCTTTAACCGAAATAAATGGGTCATATCCGTAAACTTCCATATCTAAAACATGCGCTGCATTAGCTACCAAGACTCCTATAGCTCCAAGTCCGATAACTCCAAGTTTTTTCCCTTTAATTTCTACTCCCGCAAACTTAGATTTCTTTTTTTCAACTAGTTTAGCGACCTCCGGATCTTCTTTAACTGAATCTACCCAATTAATTCCTCCGACAATGTCCCGGGAAGCAAGTAATAATCCAGCGATAACAAGTTCCTTTACTCCATTGGCATTAGCACCCGGAGTATTAAAAACTACAATCCCGTTTTTGGCACATTTATCAAGAGGGATATTGTTTACGCCGGCTCCGGCTCTCGCAATCGCCTCTAAAGATTTTGGCAACTCCAATTCATGAACACTTGCACTTCTGACAAGTGCTGCATTAGCTTCACTGAAGTTATCCACCTTTACATAATTATCCGTCAATATGTCTGCCGCGACACTTGATATAGGATTTAAATAGTTGATCTTAAACATATTACACCCCTTAATTATTTCTATTTGTTGCTTCTCCAATCTCCTCGTTAAAAAATTGAGGCCCAAACACCGACATAAGCATTGGGTTATGTTGTATGGGTTGTGAAAGATATCGCAATAGTTATTTTACTTCATCCACAAAGAAAAAGCAACAAGTGCATGAAATTGGATCCTGAATTCTTTCTAAAATTTCAGGTGCGAAATCCTGCCCTCTCCAAAGAATCACCTCACTGAAATCTTC
This sequence comes from Desulfosporosinus sp. Tol-M2, assembly GCF_059735615.1. Lineage (NCBI taxonomy): Bacteria > Bacillati > Bacillota > Clostridia > Eubacteriales > Desulfitobacteriaceae > Desulfosporosinus > Desulfosporosinus sp. Tol-M2. The sequence goes on along the minus strand of NZ_JCAIJG010000039.1, from coordinate 497 downwards.
GTGCTCAGGATATGCTCACCCTCTGAGGCAATATTGGGAAGACGATTTCATAGACAGACTCTTCGAACCATTCTAAGGTAGCTTCCTCTGGATGGGATGCGCAGAAGTCATTCATTAGGATCACCCCTATAGCATCATTTGTTTAGATTTTCTTTGCATAGCATCCTTCGATTTTTCTAATAATAATGATTGAATAGGAGGGATAACATTGGCTAAACCGGATAATCGGGCAGATAACGAGGTACACCTGCAACAACATATCAACCACACTTTTAATAATTTGCGGGAAGCAGAGGATTACCTGAGTGTGCATACAGATCAGATCACAGAAGATGAGAAGCAAGCTATCAAAGCTAAAAATGATCGACGCAAAGATAGTATTCACAGTTTCATTGCTGAAAAAAAAGACGAAGCTCAACAGTAGAAGCATCATTCGATCTCGTGTCCACCAACAAAAGCAGCCCCTTTCAGTTTAGAAAGAGGCTGCTTGTTCTTGT